>JBAUAY010000527.1:0-24718 GCA_049676235.1 Streptosporangiaceae bacterium | reverse complement strand
CTGCTAGCCTCGGCCTATGCAGCAGGGATTCCGCGCGCAACGGGACAAGACGCCGTTTGACAAGCTGGCGCAGGCGTTCGCGCGGACCCGGCTGGGCGGCTGGCTGTTCGTGAACGTATTCCCGGTCATCGACCGGCGCCTCTTCCCGCTGACGGGCGGCCGGCTGGCGGTGGCCGTGGGGCAGCCGATGCTGCTGCTGCATACCCGCGGAGCCAGGTCCGGCCAGCCGCGCAGCACGCCGCTGCTGTATACCCGGCACGGCAGCGGGTACGTGATCGTCGCCTCCAAGGCAGGCGCGGACCATCACCCGGCCTGGTATCACAACCTGCGCGCGCATCCGGATGCGGTCACGATCGAGGTCGGCGGCCGACGCATCCCAGTCCGCCCGCGCGAGGCCGAAGGCGCCGAGCGTGAGGAACTGTGGCGGCTGGTCAATGACAATTACAACGGCTACCAGGTGTACCAGCAGCGGGCAGGCGAGCGGATCATCCCGGTAGTGCTGCTCGAACCAGCGTGACGGCGGCGGGCTGGCCGATGTCCGCGGCGCTTCAGCGAGCCAGACGCCCTGTATCCCGGCGGCCAGAAGCGCCGACGCACTTGGTGATTCCGGCACATCCCTCTTCGCGGCATGAGGACGCCGGCCGGCCAGGGTTTACCTGCAGGGTGAATGGCGCATCCTGGTCGTGACGAACATGGCGGATGAGAAACGGGGGCACCGGGCGTTTGAGCTACGATCCTGCGGCTGCCGAGCGGGTGCGGCAAGTGCTGGCCGGCCGGAGCGATGTGGTCGAAAAGAAGATGGTGGGCGGCCTGTCTTTCCTGGTCAACGGCAATATGTGCTGTGGCATCACCGGTATGGCGCTGATGGTCCGGGTGGGTGCTGAAAGCCGCGAGCAGGCACTCCGCGAGCCGCATGTGCAGCCAATGCTGTTCGCCGGCCGGGCTTTGTCCGGCTTCATCTGCATCGAGCCGGAAGGCTACGCGGCTGATGATGCGCTCGCCAGCTGGGTGCAGCGAGGGCTCAACTTCGTCTCCGGGCTCCCGGCGAAGCCAGTCCGCGCGAGCAGCTGACCCGTTCGGCCCCACCAGGCACACATAACAACCTGGGGCCGAGACCCGCACAGCAAGAACTGCGCGGTCGATGATTGCACTCGGAGCGGCAGAAGCGAACATTCACCCAAGTCTCGCTATGCATGAGCATACGGGCAGGCGACGTCCTCTATTCAGGCATGAGTGAGCACCGGAGTGTCGCGTGAGACCGACCGCGTCGTTGACATCGGTGGCGGGCAGGAAGGACGCCTTATTCTGGCCTGCCCCCGGCGACCTCAACACCAGCGACGGCACGGTGTGGGCCTGTACCCATCGTGCCCCGAGCCCGTGGCCGTCCTTACCCGCGGCTTAAGAGCGTATCTGGACACCTTTCCCAAGATGAACTCGTAAAGATCCGACTGGCTGTCTACTATGGACTGTAGTAGCCGTGGAGAGCTGGACGAGGCGTGATAGTGACACGAGCGCGTGCGGTGGTGATCGGCGCAGGGATCGGTGGCCTGGCGGTAGCAGCGGGGCTGTGCTCGGCAGGCTGGGATGTCACCGTGTGCGAGCGCGAGGCGTCACTTGAGCCAGTCGGTGCCGGGCTGGCGCTGGCTCCCAATGGGCTGCGCGCGCTGGATCTTATCGGTGCCGGAGACGCGTTGCGGGCGCTGGCAGTTCCGCAGGAACTGGGCATCCGCCGGTCTGACGGTCGGTGGCTAGTGCACAGCAATACCGGGCATATGATCTCGGACCGTTTCGGGGACCCGGTCATCTTGGTGCCGCGGGCGGCTGTGATCGATGCGCTGGCGGCTCGCGTTCCGGACGGGGTGCTGTCCCTGGCGACCGAGGTAACGTCGATCGAGCCTGGCGGGACCGCAGGGGCGGGCACGGTGGCGGCGGCGCGCGTGGTCACCTCGGCGGGCGAGTTGGATGCCGACCTCGTGGTGGCCGCCGACGGGATCGGTTCGGGGGTGCGTCCGGTGCTCTTCCCTGGCCATCCGGGGCTTCGCTATGCGGGGTTCACTACCTGGCGGCTACTTACCGATCCGGTGACCGGGCAGGTCCCGATGGCGGAGAGCTGGGGGCGCGGCACCGTCTTCGGCGTCATGCCGCTGTCCGGCGGGCGGGTGTACTGCTATGCGGCCGCCCCCGCGGTTCCCGGTGCGCGCGCCGACGACGAGCTGGCTGAGCTGGTCAGGCTGTTCGGCACGTGGCATGAGCCGATCCCGGGGCTGCTGGCTACGGCCGTGCGGGCGGATGTGCTCCGCCATGATGTCGCCGAGCTGGCCGCGCCGCTGCCGTCCTTGCATCGCGGCCGGGTCGCCCTGCTCGGCGACGCCGCCCATCCCATGACGCCCAACCTCGGCCAGGGCGCGTGCCAGGCACTCGAAGACGCCGCGGTCATCTCCCGGCTCGCTGCCGGAACCGAAGCAGACGCGGTAGGCGGGATGCTGGCCCGCTATACCGCCGCCAGGCTGCCGCGCACCACCGACGTCGTCCGTTGGTCCCGCCGTGCCGCCACCATGACAACCTGGGCCTCGCCTCCCGCCGTCGCCTTCCGCAACACTGCGATGCGACTGACGGGCAAGCTCGCGCCGGGAGCCGCGCTCCGCGGCCTCGTCCCCCTCTACGGCTGGCAGCCCCCAGCAGCAGCCCGACCAGGCGGCGCTGGCTGAGCCGTCAATGTTTCCCCTACTGCCAGCCGTTAGGCCCCACCGGTACCTTCACGACTTACACGAATTTTTTCGAATGCTAATCTCTAACTGCGGAGCCCCGCACATCGGGGCGAGGGCGGTGAGGCTGCCTGCGGAGGCGAGGAAGGGTCCGCCGGCCGTTTCGGCTCTCATGTACCGCGCCTATTTGCCGTGTCTGGTGCGCCGACGTCTGGCAGCTCGCCCGGTTCGTCGTTGTCTGGCGTGCTGTTGATGGCGGCTGTGATGCTCATGCCGGAGCGGGCCGCACTGTCAGGCGGCGAGCCTCGGGGCGGCGGGCGGCCGGGCGCGGGATGCCCGCCGGTCGGCCAGCCTCGGCGGCGTGGAATCCCTGGCCGTGCATCCGGCGTCCATGTGGCGCGGGATGCTCAGCCAGGACCAGATCGCCGCGTCAGGGGCTCCGCTGGGCCTGGGGCGCTGGACGAATTTGTCCGAGACCACGTTCATCCTGCCTCCCACCGCGCCGGAGGCAGACTACCGGTTGCGGATCTTCGCCCCTGGAGGTGAACTGCCGTTCGCCGGGCACCCCACCCTCGGTTCTGCACGCGCGTGGCTGGACAACGGCGGCACACCACAGCACCCAGGGCGTATCGTGCAGGAGTGCGACGCGGGCCTGGTCAGCGTGCGCCACGGCGAGGGCATCCTGTCCTTCGCCGCTCCGCCGCTTGTCCGTGACGGTCCGCTCGGGGAACAGTTCGTCGGCCAGATCGCCACGGCGTTCGGCATCAACCGGGACCGTGTCCTCGCGCGCCAGTGGGTCGACAATGGACCCGGCTGGGCCGTGGTCCAGTTGCCCACCGCCGAGGAGGTCCTCGCCCTCGAACCCGGCCTTTCCCTCATCCCGACCGCGATGGTCGGCGCGATCGGGGCCTACCCCGACGGGTCCGGGCACGTCTTCGAGATGCGCACCTTCGCCCCCCGCGTCGGCGTGGCCGAGGACCCGGCATGCGGCAGCATGAACGCCTCGGTCGGACAATGGCTCACCGCCACCGGCGCCGCACCCTCCACCTACCGGGTCTCCCAGGGCACGCGCATGGGCCGGGCCGGAACCATCGAGATCAACGCCGATACGGGACGGCACCATCTGGGTCGGCAGCGCTGCCACCGCCTACGTCCGCGACACCATCACCCTGTGACACGCCCGGTGCCGGCTCAATCGGACCGGCCCGACTGATTCCTAGGAACGCGCTGAGCTTAGCTGAGCGGCACCAGAGCGGGCCGTGCGCAGCTGCTGTGGACCTCAAGACTGGTCTTCCGCTCGGCGGCCGCGAGTAGCGTCACCATGACATCAAGGACGTGCAGGGCAACCTCGCCCGACGCCCGATGCGGACGGCTCTCAAGCAAGCTGGCCGCCAGGTCGGCAACCCCGATCCCTCGGCTCCCACCGCGGAAACCTGCAGATAGGGGAAGCGGGCGCCAGGTGCCGTCACCGCTTTGACGCAGGCTGGCGTCACCGTCAAATCCGTTCGGGTCAGGCACCGAGAGGCTGCCTTGATCACCATGAATCTCGATCTTGGGCTGGGCCGAGTCAACGATGTCGAAACTCATCGCCAGCGTCGTGACTGCGTCCGTCTCGTGCACCAGTATCCCGGCAACATGCGTGGCGACCTCGACCTCGAACACCGTGCCGGTACGCGGCCCGGATCCGATGACGCGCGTATCGCGGGAACGGCTGGAGACGCCAACGACCCGCTTAACTGGCCCGAGAATGTGGATGAGGGCGGTGAGGTAGTAGGGTCCCATGTCCAGCAGTGGGCCGCCCCCGTCGCGGTAGTAGAATTCCGGATTAGCGTGCCAGCGTTCGTGTCCTGGGGAAGAGAACGCCGCGTTGGCCGCGATCGGCCGGCCGATCAGCCCGTCCTCGACGGCTTTGCGCGCAGTCTGCACTCCTGTTCCGAGAACGGTGTCGGGTGCGCAGCCAACGCGTAGTTGGCCGGCTGCGTCCAGGATGGCACGAGCCTGCTCGACCGTAGTCGCGAACGGCTTCTCGCCGTACACATGCTTGCCCGCGGTGACCGCGGCCAACGCCACCTCCGAGTGCGCGGCCGGAACGGTCAGGTTCAGTACCAGGTCAACGTCGCCGGACGCCACCAGATCCGGTACCGAAAGAACCTTAGCCCCAGGTGCGGATGCGAGGGCTGATTCGGCGCGGGCCCGGTCGAGGTCAGCTAGGGCTGTTACCTCTACCTCCGGCAGCCGTTGCAAGGTCCGCAGGTAAGCCTGGCTGATCCCGCCGAGGCCGACGACGCCGATCTTCAGCGGCTGGCCCATGTCATGCCTCTTTCGACGATGGCACGGATCTCGGGCACGTCTAGATCTTCCAGGCGGTGACCGACAGTGCAGACGAAAATTCGGCCAGCGCCCCACTGGCGTGTCCACACCGCGGGGCAGATGACCGCGTCCCGCCACGGATCGCCCGGTCGCGAGGGCAACGTCGTGGTGGCAAGCACCTGGGAGTAGGCGTCGGCCAGCACCCAATACTGCTCGGTGTGCATTTCCACCTTGGTGAAGCCTTCGACGATGGGATGGCCGCGGCCTTCAGCTGAGACTTCGATGGCATAGTCGACGAAGCCACCCGGATGACAAGCGAACTGGCCGCCGACGAGGTGGAGGTAGTCGCTGGAGTTGCGGAAGGAGTCGGCGATACCGCCATGCCAGCCCGCGAATCCTGTCCCAGAGCTGATCGCCTTGCGCAAGCCAGCTAGCTGCTCGCGGCTGATCGTGCCCTGCGTCCAGCACTGAACGATCAGGTCGGTATCGGCCATGAGGTCAGGGTCGCCATACGAATCCAGCGTTCCAGAGGTGTGGACCTCATAGCCTTCTGCGTTGAGGAACGGCAGGAAGCTGTCGGTTGCCTCGCGGGGACTGTGACCGTCCCACCCGCCGCGAACGACGAGTGCATTGCGGCGTGTCACTCCTTTTCTCCTTCGTCAAGGACGACAACGTCAGGCCGTTCGGTCAGTGCCGTCGGCCCCGGGGGTCGTGGACCAGGTGGGCTGCTACCGTTTCGGATGGCTGGCTCGGGAACTTCGGCGGGATAAATCTGCTCTCGATGACCCTTGCGATCCCGTCCTGGGCGGCTTGCCGCGCCCGGGTCACAATCTCCAGGACGTGGAACGCATGCTCCGGCGTGCATACGGGCGGGGTCCTCCGCTCGATGCACTCGATAGCGTGGCGGAGCCCATCGGTCCACGGCCAGAAGGGATCGGTCTCGTAGAAGATCTCCCAGGCGCCGGCATCGTTGCGCCAGAGCTCGAATCCCTGTGGCGCCCAGTCATCACCAAGGAGCTGGACGGTGCCGTCGCTGCCGTAGAGTTCGATGGCAGGCGATCGGTAGCGCTGCATGGTGAACCCGGTGGTGACCACGCCAAGCGCTCCGCTGGTGAACTCGATCAAAACGTGGGCATTGTCTTCGACTTCGACCTCGACAGATCGCCCGCCCACTTCCCGGCGGCCTACCGCCGTGTTAGCGAATGCGGTTACCCTGCTTGCGGGTCCGAGGAGTGCGGTGAGAGTAGTGAGATTGTAGATCGCGAAGTCAGAGAGCGGCCCGCCGCCTTCTTGATAGAACCATTCAGACCACCATGGTCCAGTCCATCCATAACGGCCTCGGGCCAGCGAGATCTTGCCCACGTCACCACGCTCTACCAGACGCCAGATCGTCTGGAAAGTCGGGCTGAGGACGACGAAAGGCGCGCACACGAGGTAGCCAGGACTGTGAGCCGCGAGCGCCACGATATCTGCGGCGTCGTCGAGGCTCGTGGCAAACGGCTTCTCCGTAAGGACGTGTTTGCCTGCCTGCAACGCGTCTCGCACGATCCGCGCATGCGTCTGAGCGGGCGATAGCACGAGTACGAGGTCGATCCCGGCATCGTTCAAGATGTCGTGATAGTCCGTCGTGAAGGTGCCGATCCCGTGCTCCGTTGCGACGCTACGTTTTTTCTCTGTGGCAGCGGCGGCAGCGACGAACTCGACGAGACCCCGGCATCGCAGCGTCTCGCCCAAGGACATGTAGGCGCTGAGAACGTCCCCGCAGCCGATGATCCCGGCCTTGATGGGATTCGCCATGGGTCACTGGTCCGGGCAGTCGCGCCAGTCAAAGCGCACCGCCATGAAGCGAGTCCGGTCTTCCCGGACCTGCCGATAGACGTCGGGAGCCTCTCGCCAGCTGAAGGTGTGGCTGATGAGGCCGTCAACGTTGAGCACGCCTGCCCGCACTAGGTCGAGGTACAGTTCGCCATTCCGGGCGGTCGTCCACGGGGCCAGAGGGCTCTCGACCTGAGGATAGGTGTCCCACTGCGCGCCGAGCACGTCCACGCCGAAATGGATCTCGTCGTGGAAGTCAACCTGGGAGACGCCACGTGGCGATCCGAGGATGATCACCCGGCCGCGTTGCCTGGGCAGCCGGAGGGCGAAGGGGATTGCCGCCGGGTTGCCAGTCGCCTCGATCACGCAGTCGACGGGGCGGCCCTTGTTGATCCGTGCGATCTCGTCCGCGAGTTGGTCGATCGGACCCTGCAGCGTGTGCGTCGCACCGCCATGCCGAGACAACTCGAGCCGGCCCGCCGAGAGGTCGACCGCTATCACCGGGAAGGCGCCGGCGAGGCGGGCGTAACGCAGGGCGAGCTGCCCGATGATCCCCTGGCCAAGCACGACGACGGCTTCACCGATCTGGAGCCGGGCCACGCGTACGCCGTGCAGCGAGACACGGCTCAATGACCAGAGTCCGCCCTGCTCGTCGCTGACGCCTTCCCCGATCCGCTGCGGGAAGTCAGGTTGTTCCATCGGGGCTAGGTAGTAATTCCCGTGTGCCCCGTCCCCGACCACCTTGTCGCCGACAGTAAGGCCGGTGACTTCCGCGCCGACGGCGACGACCGTCCCCAGACACCCCCACCCCTCCCAGTTGGGGTATTTTATGTGCCTATCCCACCAGGACCCCGGCGGGAAGTCTCCGGTGAAGATGGTCATCTCGGTGCCCAGGTTCATCACTGTGTAGTCGTTGCGGATGAGGACCTCTCGAGGTCCTGGATCATCGACGACAGAGGTCTCAAGCCTGACCTCCAGCGGCTTAGGCACAACTAGTCGGGTCCCTGTGTGTCCCATAGCGGCTCCTCCGTAATCGTTGGTCAAGCTTGCGCGTCAGTTCCTCAGCGGTTGGAGAGCCGCCTGATCAGGCTAGCGGCGTCTAGGATCGCGGCCGAGGGGTCATCGGTCTCAAGCGGGATCTCGATGGATACCCACCCTTGGTAGTCGGCCTTGGCGAGTTCCCGTACTACGCCCGGCACGTCGACGATGCCCGAGCCGATGGGAAGCGACAGCTCCGAGCCCACCGCGGGCACATCTCGTATATGTACGTGCATCAGGCTGTCGCCCAGCTGGCGCACGGCCAGCACCGGATCTCCGCCGTGCTGCGCGAGACTGCCGGTGTCGAGTGTGACGCCAACCCACTCATTCCCCCCTTTGATCCGCTCGAGAATCTCCGCGACATCCTTCTCGGGGTGGTTCTCGTAGGCGACGCGGACTCGGTAGCGCGCACACAGGCGAGCGAGCTCATCAAGTCCTTCAGAGACGACGTCGCCAGCGATGAGCGGAGCATGCAGCATCGACGTCACCTGGAACCACATCTCGCACCCGTCGGGGTCTGCGGCCGGGTTGCCCACCGACCCACCGCACGCGGCGCACGCGAGGTCCTTCGCGCTCAGGCGCCGGTGAATTTCGCGAGCGAGCAGCGGTGTCAGGGTGCTCGCTGGCACATGAGCGAACCAGAACTCGAGCCCGTCGAGGAGCCCTCCGCCGAGACGTTCCACCACGCTCTCCACGAACGCCAATACGCGTGCCTCCGCTGTTCCATGCTCCGCCTCTGCCGAATAATCATGCAGGTCTGCGACGTAGCTGTAGGTCACGCAACTGATTTTCACGGTCTCATCCTTTTATCGATGGGAGACGGTCACTAGGCCTTTGACTATCCCTTTCTGGGCTACTGCGAACAACAGAACCAGTGGCAGGATCGCGAGGATCGCAGCCGCCGCCTGGGCCTGGATCGTGACGATCTTCTGCGAGAAGTTCGCGGCGTCCATGGTGACGGTCCAATAGTTATTGGACTGGATCAGAACAGTGGCGATGAGGAGATCACCCCATGCCCAGATGAATCCCAGCACAGCTACGACGACAAGGACTGGCCGACTAAGTGGCAGCGAGATCCTGAAAAAGACATGTCGCGGCTCAGCGCCATCGACAGCTGCGGCCTCGCGCACCTCTTTATCGACGGCCTCTCTCATATAGGTATAGATGAGAAAGATACCGAGCGGCACGTTGGAGACGCCGTAGACGACTCCGAGGACGATGAGATTATTCGTCAAGCCGACACGAGTCAACTCGACGAACAACGGAATGATCCAGATTATAAGCGGAACCATCCACACGGTGGCGGCCAAGCCCAGAATGACTGCCTTGCCACGTGACCTGGTACGCGCGCACACTTCAGCCGCCGGTGCCGCGAGTGCGATCGTCACGACTATGCTGATCGCTGCCGTAAGCGTTGAGTTGATGATGCCGCGCCCAAGGTCCGCCGACGTCCACGCCGAGGTGAATTGGCTAAAGACGATGGGATGCGGGAAACCCAGCTCGTTTCCGACGTAGTCCTTGCTCGTCTTCAGAGCGGTCACGAGGAGAAAGTAGATTGGATACACGAAAGGTATGCAGATGGCCAAGGCAACGGTCGACTTGAGGATGCCACGGGTTCGCCGACTGACGGCAAGTCCGTTCGTTCCACCGAAAGGCGCTCTCAGCCGCCCTGTTGATGTTCGCGCCGAGTGCGGCGTCGTATCACTCATGAGACCATCGTCTTCCCAGCCGCCATCCGAACACGGCCAGCAGCCCGACCATGATCAAGAGATAGACGGACTCTGCCGCTCCGAGGCCAAACAGCCCGTTAGTGATCGTGTTGTTGAAGATGTCGTAATCGATTGAGGTGCTCGAGTTACCCGGGCCGCCGCCAGTCAGCGCGTATATGAGCCCGAATAGCCATAGGAACACCCCGAGGGCCTGATATGTTGCCCACAAGATGACGGTGCGGTACAACGAAGGCAGGATCACGTAGCGAAAACGCTGCAAGCTCGACGCACCCTCGACATGAGCGGCGTCGATAAGCTCGGGCTTGATCGCGGTGAGGGCGGCCGTGAAGATTGCCACCCCGAGGCCGACGTTGGCCCACACCAGAACAGCGATGATGGTCGGCTTGACGAGGCCTGGGCTTTCGGTCCAGGGCTGGGCCAATCGGCCGAGCCCCACCTTTGCCAACGTGGTGTCGATCAATCCTGTCGGTGACAGGATGGGGGTGAACATCACGCCGAGCAGCGCGGGCGAGACAATCGCAGGCAGGAATATGAGGGTTCGGACCGCGCCAGCTATCCGTACCTTTGTGAAGAGGAAGACGGCGATGATGGGCGGGAGGAAGGTCCAGAACGGCAGGCCCAGCAGGTAGATGCCCTCGTTGACCAGTATCTCCCGGAAGGATGCGGACTGTGCCAGCGAGGTGTAGTTGGCTAGACCCACGAACGGGCTGGACCCGCCGGGCTGCCAGTTGAAAAAGGATTGCGAAATCGCATAGAAGGCAGGACCGATGATAACTGCCACGACGGCGAGGACGAGCGGCGCCACATACGGCGTTGCCGCCATGATGCTGCTCAGACGTCGCCCTGAGGTCATACGACCGGGGTCCCGGGCAGGCCGCTCGGCCGGGCGAACCCGGCCGAGGCCAGCTTCCTTTCTGCTACCGGCCGCGTCCCCCTCTCGGGTGACCGTAGGCTCCTGCTGTGTCGTCAACGGGCCATCCCTTGTTCTGTGCTGGTCCACTCTTCGGCCGGTTGCACCGTAGGTCAGGGGCCTACTACCTGGGGCGTAAGCTTCACTCGGAGCGATTCCATGTCCTGTAGCACCGTTCCGATCGGCACTTGACCGAGCATCATCTCCGTCGCGTAGCGCTCGTTGATCTGGAGGACGGAGAGCGGGAAACCGGTGTAAGTCGTGTGATTCAGAGGATTCTTGAGGTCCCGGAAGATGACCTTCAATATCGGGTTGCTTGTCGGCGTCGCCGACTCGACGTTGTTGGGGATTGCTCCCCCCATCTTCCACATGAGGTTTCCGGTCTGGGCGCTCTCCATGAAGGAGATATAGTCCCACGCAGCCGTCTTGTCGTTCGTCCACTTCGTGATAGCCCAGCCGTTGTCCGGCCCGGCGTCGGTGAAAGGTGCCCAGAGAGAGTTGCTCAACCGGGGTACAGGGAACACGCCAACGTTGTTAGTGCCGAGGTCCTTCTGGGCAGCCGTGATGTTCGGGACCACAGCCGCGTCCTGCTCGATGGCCGCCTTTCCTCCCTCGAAGGAGGTGAACTGATCCTCGTACATCGTCTCGCCAAGGATGTTGCTCTTGCTAAAGCTCCCGTTGGTACCGAGCGCTTTGATGTCGGACCACACGGCGGTAAAGGGCGCGCTCGTGATCGGGACCTTGTAGTCGAGCCAGCTGGCTGTTTCCGCGGGAGACATGAGCTGATCAAGCAGCGGGAAGGCGTAATTCTCCCACAGGTACCCGTCCTTGAATCCCCCGGCGAGGGGAACAATGCCGTGGGCCTTCAGGATAGCGCAGTCGTGGACGAATTCCGCCCAGGTTGTTGGCGGATCGTTCGGGTTCAAGCCAGCTTTCTCGAATAGCGACTTGTTGTAATAGAAGAAGTAGCCGTATTCGGTCCACGGGACGGACAAGATCCCGCCGCCGGGTACCTCGGCCGTGCTGAGCAAACCCCATGTCTTCTTATCCGTCGCCGTGAGGTACGAATCTAGCGGGACAAGTCCTGATCGATAGGTGGCCGCGAACACTCCGGGATAGAGGTTCACCACGTTCGGTCCGGTGTTCGCCGCAATGGCGGCGCGAAGCTTAGTGCCCTGTGTGGCGTACGCGACCGCGATGTCGTTGACCGTGTACTGCGGATAGGCCTTCTCGAAGGCTTTATCGAGCTCGTTCCTCAGGGGTATCAGCCCTGGCGTCAACGTCGTCCAGTTCTCCCAGACCGTGATCACCTGCTTCTGGCCGGGCCCTGGCGCCGGGGAATTCGAACAGGCCGCTAGGCCGAATGCGGCCACCGACGCGGCGGATAGCACACATAGGCGGCGCAGCCTGCGACCGCCGACGCGGCGCCGACTCGGTACCGCTCTTCTCGCTCGTTTCAACATGCTCGTACCTCTTTGCTTTCTGTCCCCTCTTCGCCGCGGACAGATGGCCCATGAGCTGGCTCCGTCGTCCGCTGCCGAGAGATGATGGCTTCATAGCCTGCCCCGATGACCCCTGCATTCGTGCCGAGGCCCGCTCGCTTGATCGGGATTGATCTCACATATTCGGCCCAGATGTGCTCTCGCGCTGATGAGACCAGCCGGTCCCAGTACCAGCCGCCGGCCAGCCCAAGGCCACCCCCGATGATGACGCCGAAAGGATCGAGCAGGCCGACGAGGAAAGCGACGAACGAGCCGATGGCATCCGCCGACTCACCGAGGACTTCGGCGGCGACGAGGTTCCCGGCCGCCGCCTGTGCGAACACCTCCTCAACCCCGCGCAGCCGGCTACCGGTCCGCTTCCTGAACCGGTCGAGCAGGGCCGGTCCGCCGGCGCAGTCCTCCAGCGCAACGGACGTTGACTGCAAGTCGCAATGGGGGCACCGCAGCGCAAGCCGCCCCGATCCGAGCAACTGGGCAGCGCCATGGGCGCCGGCGTACGGCTGACCGTTCTGCACGAAACTACAGCTGATGCCCGTTCCTACGGTGACGTAGACAAACGAACTCCAGCTGCGCCCCGCCCCGAAGCGCGCCTCGGCCAAAGCCGCCGCCCGCACGTCAGCCTGGACCACCACGGGCCCGAGCGCACCAAACGCACGCACCAGATCCCGGCGACTCCAGGGAATGACCGAACTCGTCCGCACCTCGCCCGTCGGGTCGACCAGCTCGGGCATCCCGACACCCACCCCGACTACGCGCTCCTTGTCCAGCACTTTTCTCAGCTCGCGGGCTCGCGCGGCGGCCTCATCAAGCAACGAGGCGAAGCTGGGTGCCGCGGCAACCTCAAGTCGGTGGCTCGCCAGCAGATGACCGGCCCTCGTGACCACGCCAACGGCTACCTTCGTCCCTCCGACGTCGATGCCGATAGCTGCCCCGGCAGACGAGTCTTGCAGCGTCGATATCATGCTGATCGCCCTCCCGTGCTCAGCCGTTCGGCAGGTAAGTGGGCGCAACACCGAATATGAAACGGACAACTCGATCGGTCATGTTGAAGTACTGATGCTTTTCACCCGCCGGAACGAAGAAGCCGTCCCCGTCCCGCATGCGGAACCATCCATTGCCGCGGCCGTCGGCTGAATGGGTTGGGAAGTGCAGATTCAGCTGGCCTTCCAGAATATAACCGGCCTCGTCACCACCGTGGACATGGGGATCCCCCTTCTGGCCCGGTAGAATCTCGGCGTAACCAACCGTGAGCCTTTCGGTGCTCAAATAGATCCCTACCGGAATCTGATCGCTGACTCCTTCGACGCGCCAGAGGACTTCGTCCTGGCTGATAACTCGTTGGGTGTCTTTTGCCCTCGCCTCTTTGATGGCTTCTGGCCAACGCTCTAGCCACTGGTCCTGCACATAAGCGGCGGTGGACAGGTAAGGCTTCGTGCGCGCGTACGCCTGTGACGTACCCGTCGACGGCGGCGGCGCAAAGAACTCAAGCACTCGGAGTTCGCCTGACCCACAGTTGAACCCGTGGTGCCATACGTCGGGACCGAAGTAGGCAGCCTGACCTTGCTCCACACGGTGTACCTCGCCCGTCCCTGGATTAGCAAGGAGCAGCGTCCCGCTGATCACGTAATACAGCTCATCAGCGCCGAAATACGTGCGCGACCGGTCTGAGTGCCGGAACCTTCCGCCGGGCGGCAAAGAGAAGATCATTGCGTGAATCTTGTCATTGGATACGTAAATCAAGTCGTTCACTTGACCTGACTGTGCGTCTCCCCAGAGCTTGAGAACGACGTCGTTGCCTGGAATGGCCCCAGCTTCACGGCTAACACCCGGGTAGGAGGGCGAAACGCTACCATCGCTCACACTCACAGTGTCTCCTTCAGATATTTGGCGGAAGCGTGCGCTTGTTGATCCCGGTAGCGGAGTTGTCACTTTTAGGTCGGCGGCGACGCGTGAAGCCGGTGGCTGTCGACACGAAGCTGAACGCGGTCTGACCGGTACAGAACCTGGAAGAACTCGAATGGGACGTCGTCCTGGTCGAAGGTGATCCCCTTTGCCGATAGCAGTGGCGTCCCCGCTGGCAACTCGAGCAGGGGTGAAAGGGTCGTGCTGCAAGGCATCAGGCCGATCAGCGTCTCGGCGCGAGTCGGAACAATTCCATATCTGCTGTGGAGAGTGCGATAAACGGACCCGCCATCCAGCTCAGCGCCCTGCAGTGCGGAGAAGCGTTTCCCCGGGAGGAACGCGGTCAAGATCGCGAATCGCTCTCCGTTCACCACCGCGAGGCGTTCCAGGATCAAAACGCGCCGGTCCCGGAGTCGAAGACCCTCGGCTACCTCCGTAGGGGTGTCCACCAACTCAACGCGCAGCACGCTGACCGTGACAGTGCAGCCCTTGGCGCGCATCGTCTCAGTGAAAGAGACGAGGTGGGACACCTCCTCGATGACAGAGCCCGATCGAATGAACGTCCCGCGTCCGCGAATCCGATCGACCATCCCCTCCTGCGCGAGACCCAGGATGGCCTGACGCACGGGCGCGAGCGAGACGCCGAAGCGCGCGGCGAGATCTTTCTCAGGGGGGAGCGGTTGCCCTGGCTGCACTTCGCCTCGCTCGATCAGGCCGACCAGTAGCTGACGGACCTGCAGATGCAATGGCGTGGGCGCCGACCTGTTGATGAATCCGATGTTGTCCGGGGACTGCGCAGCGGAGACGGATGATCTCTGCATGGTCATGAATGATTCCCGCATCATCACAGGCCCGCCTGGGAGGGCTCTAGGGGGCCGAAGAACGGAACGAAGAGAAGACCTGTCCAGCGAGGCTCGGATCTCCTCGATGCTGCCATGGACGCGAAGACCACGTGCACCGAGCGACAGCCCGCATCCCCCGCGCAGTGGCCGCGTGACGGCAAATAATGCAGCAATCCTCGGACCGGAGGGCATTCCTCTGACGATCGGCTGGCTGCTACCATACCATAAGATTATAATATCATAATTTATACCGTCAAGGGTCTACTCCAATGTCCCTCCGGCTGTCGGCTTCGAGAACTCGGTCACTGTGGTTGAGCTGGGCTTCTGCGCAGTCTGCACATATTCGTTGAGGCGGCCGGCAAGCGCCGCCCGGCGCTTGACCAGCACCCTGAGGGACGAAGCGACAGGGTGATCGGGTACAGACGGCTGGAGTTGGCGGCTGCGATGAGGTCGTCGGCCGTCGCAGTGGGCCTCGTACTGGACCAGTGCGCGCGCAGATGGCGTTCGCCGAAGATCAGCGTCCGGTCGGCGACCTTGGTCCGGGCGGCGAGCACAACCGCTCCGCATAGCATCCGCCCTGGGTGAGTGGACCGGTGTCTTGATGATCCGCACGCCGGTACCTACGGGCACATCGTCGAAGGCCGCCGTGAATTTACTGTTGCGGTCCCGGATCACGAACCTCAACCAGGTCGCGCGTTCACCGACGTCCATAAGCAGGTTGCGGGCCCGCTGGGCAGTCCATGCACCGCCGGGCGCGCGATGACGCCCAGGATGTGCACCCGCCGGGTCTGGATTTCCGTTACGAAGAACACGTACAGGTGCCTGTGGAACACCGTGTCAACATGCAAGAAGTCGCGTGACAGGGTCGCCGAAGCCTGGGCGCCCAGGAACTGCCGTCACGTTGGCGACGTCCGACGTGGTACGGGCGTGAGCCCGGTGCCAGGTGAGCAGGGTGCCGGCGTCATGATCCGGTGCAGCCGCAGGTGCCTGGGCAGAAGCCGGGTGAGTGCGGCGATCACAGCACGATCAGCCCATTCGGGTTCCGGCTGAGCGACGCGGCGGCGCAGGACTGCGATCTCGTGCCGGAATATCAAGATCTCTACCTCCACAGCGGCGGTCACCTTCACCAACTCGACGTCCTCATTACGGAGCCAGCGGCAGAAAGCCAGCAGGTCGAACCCCGTTCCAAGCACGTCGGACGGGCCGCCGCTCCGGCACGCCGCCGCTGCGGGTACGCTGCCGTGCCAGTGCGCTGGTGAAGCGGGCCGGGCGTCGGTCTTCCCGTTCCAGGCCGGGGTGGATGAAGTTGGAGGGCGTCATGTCAGCGCGCGCAGGAGATCCGTGCCGGGCTGGCCTGGCTGCATGCGGCCGATCCGGTGCTTGCCGAGGTGATCGACGAACGTCCGGATTTCGACCCCGACGTCTGGATACGGCGGCTGCCTGCGATGGGCCTGTTCGGCGCTTTGGTTTTCCAGATCATCGGCCAGCAGATCTCGGTGATCGCGGCGACCGCGATTTTCGCGCGCCTCACCGAGCGGTTCGACGGCCGGGTACCAGTTGCTGGCGAGCTCGCGGCTGTCGACCAGGGGACACTGCGTAGTCTGGGACTGTCCCGGCGCAAGGCCGCTACCGTCCTGGATCTGGCGCAGCGTTTCAGCGATGGGCGCCTTTCCGAAGCCGAGCTGCGTGAGCTGCCCGATCAAGAGGTGATCAGGCGGCTCACCGAAGTCAAGGGAATCGGCGCGTGGACCGTGCAGGGCGCCCTTCTCATCGCGCTGCAGCGGCCCGACGTCATCCGCCCGGACGACCTAGCCCTGCGTCACGCGATTCAGGCACGCTACGGCCTCGATCACCTCCCGGACCCTGCCGAGGTGGCCGACCTTGCCCAGTATTGGAGGCCGTACCGGAGCTTCGCCTCCAGCCTGCTGCTGGCCGCCGCGAAACCGGCCTGATCCGGCACGGTCAGGACTGGATGAACGCCAGCAGGTCGGGGTTGAGCGTGTCGGCGTGCGTGGTCAGCATCCCGTGCGGGAAGCCCGGGTATGTCTTCAGCGTGCCGTTCTGCACCAGCTTGACAGCCCGGGGACCCGAAGTGTCGTGGGGGACGACCTGGTCGCCGTCACCGTTCATGGCCAGGACCGGCACGCTGATCTTCTTCAGGTCCTCGCTGTAGTCCTGGCGGATGAACTCGGAGACGCACTCATACTGACCCTTCGCGCCTCCCATCATGCCCTGACGCCACCAGTTCGCGATGACCGCCTCCGACGCCTCCACGCCCGGCTGGTCGAAATTGTAGAACGGCCCGGAAGCCACGGCTCGGTAGAACTCCGAGCGGTTCGCCGCCAGCCCTGCCTGCAGGCCCTCGAAGGCGGCCTGCGGCGCGCCGGCTGGATTGGCGTCGGTCTGCAGGACCGACGGGGTCACGGCGCTGACCAGCACCACCTTCGCCACGCGAGACTCGCCGTGGCGGCCGACGTAGCGTGCCACCTCTCCGCCGCCCGCGGAGTGCCCGATGTGGACGGCGTCATGCAGGTCAAGGTGCTGGACCAGGTCGGCAAGGTCGTCGGCGTAGTGGTCCATGTCGTTGCCCTCGCTGACCTGCGCGGAGCGGCCGTGCCCGCGCCGGTCATGGGCGATCACCCGGTAGCCGTGGTGCAGGAAGAACAGCATCTGGGCGTCCCAGTCGTCGGACGACAAGGGCCAGCCGTGGCTGAAGACGATCGGCTGGCCGGAGCCCCAGTCCTTGAAGAAGATCTGAGTTCCGTCTCGGGTCGTGAACTCCGCCATGATTTACCTCGCTTTCCGGGTGGAAGCTCTGCTCACTAGAGTTCGACTCTAACAGTCATAGTCTGTGCCTAACAAGGCAAAGGCGGCTCTACTGGCTAGCATGTCGTCATGGACACAGCACCCGACCGGCCACGCCGCGAAGAATATGCCGACCAGACCCGCGCCGCGGTGATCGCCGCGGCCCGTCGGCTGTTCGCCGAGAACGGCTTCTTCCAGACCAAGGTCGAACAGATCGCCAAGCTGAGCCGGGTGTCCCCAGCGACGGTGTACGCACAGTGCGGCGGCAAGCAAGGCTTGCTGCGATCGCTTATGGACAGCTGGACGCAGACCCCGGCGGTCGTCGAATCCCACCAGGAGTCACTCGCCGCCGCCGACCCCGTCCTTGTGATGCACACCCTGAGCACCGCCTACCTCCAGATCACCAAACAGTGGGGCGACGTCATCCAGATGGTGATCAACGTCGCGCCGCACGACGACGAATCCGCCGCAGTGCTCGCCACCGCCCGGAGGCGGCACAACCGCAATCTCACGGAAATCTGCCGCCACCTCGAGGGCATCGGCGCCTTGCGCGACGACGTCGACGCACGGCTAGCCAGCCGGATCATCACCTACTACTACGGCATCGACGGCCTGCTCCGAACCCGCGACGTCTTCGGCTGGTCGCTGGAGCGCTCGAACGAGTGGCTGCTGGCTCACGCCTCCGCCGCGGTTCTGCGATCACCGGCCGGGCCCCCGAGCCCAAACTGACCAGCAGCCACCTAGCGCTAATGCCTTAGTACGTCCCGCTCCGCCTGCTATTGCCTGATGCCGTTGTCCTTCGGCTAGCACTGGCGCCAAAGCCGACAGACGCCGCGCCCCGACGACCGCTGGAGCGAGCAGGTGGCGGGCTTCACCCGGCCGCCCTCGGGCATGCCGCGACCTAAGAGGAACTGATCGCCTGCTTGGGCGCGTCTGGCCGCGCCCAAGACCCCGCGCCACTGGGCGTTACCGGCGCCCCGGGCGACGCAACGTACAGGTCCAATTCACAGTGCTCGCGCGCAGTAACGGGCAACGCGCTGTGGCGCAGCCCGTCCCTCCTGCCGACCGGCAACCTGGCGGCTGGACGTCACTGGGCGGCGGGCTCACCCCGGAGCCACCGCCAGCTACCGCGCCGCGGCCGGAGCGCCGTGCGTCTTCGTGCTCGGCGCTGCCGACCTGACCTGGATGGGGAGCGGCATATGGCAGTCCCCCGGCCCCTGGACACGCGCATGCTGTGGCAACTGAGGACGGCAGGACAGGGGTAAATGGCCGGTCTCGCTCGTGCCTGGTGAGCGCTCGTGCCAGGCGCGGCCGGCGACCGCGCCGAGGATGACCACGACGCCGATGGCGATCAGGTAGGACAGCAGCGCGAAGATGGTCCCGATCGGCCCATAGGTGTGCTCGTCGGAGACCACCATGGCGGAGAAGACCAGCGAGAAGACCGTCTGCATGCCCACGTACAGCACGCTGGTGGCGCAGGCGGCGGGGAACAGGGCCCGCCAGGAGATCCTGCCCGCCAGCAAGATCCGCATGGTGAGCCACCAAAAGCCGGTGGCCCAGACGAGGCCGGCGACGGCAAGCAACGCCGGCCCGCCGGCGTGCCGGAGCCGGGGCCCGGCCCAGCCGGCCAGCAGGGAGGCGGCGATCAGCACGACCAGCCAGGCCAGCCGGAGCGGGAGGTCTTTGATCCGCCGGTGCGGCAGGTCGAAGGCCTGCTCGTAGATCTGCTCGAGCGCGGCGGCCGCGGCGATCCCGCCGAACACGAAGAACACCATCGAGGCGGTCCCGGCCACGGCGCTGGTGGTGGCCGCCGGCGAGGCGAACAGATGGCCGATGTCGGCCGCGGCCTGGCTGTTCACGCCGGTGTACCGGGTCAGCGACTGGGCCGCTGGCCGGCCGGCCAGCGCATTTACCACGATGAGGAACGGGAACAAGCACAGCAGCAGGGTGGCGGCGAACACCATGCCCCGGTTGATGACGTCTATCGCGTCCAGCCGGCGCCACACGTCTGCCGCCAGCGACCCGGCATAGGTCTTCTTGCCCCACTGCGCCGCCCGGCGGGTACGCCGGGCGCCCGGCCAGCCGACCGCCATCCTGCCGGGCTGGCGCGACGCTGTCTTATCCGGTGCCGACATGCCTGCATCCTTTCCGCGACGATTATCCAGATCGGTGATCAGCTTGAACTCGTTCGCGACAGCGGTGACGCCCGGTCGGGCAGCCGGCGCGTACGCGGGCCCATGGCAGCACCCGCGTGGTTGCCATGGGCCCGCGGATGCCGCGATTCGGGCTTACCTAGGGTCAGGGCCGGCGTGCGTCGTCCGGGCCTGGGCCGGGCCGGGACTGTCCGGCAGGTCGTTCAGTTGGTGGTCGGGGGCGCCGGTGAGCGCGGGCTCGGGTGCGGCCGGGCTGGCTTCCAGCTGCAGGTGCGGGATGACCGGTTCCATCCAGCGGGGCATCCATTGGGCGGGCCTCATCTTGCCACGCGTCGAGCATGACCCGTATGCGGTCGCTTTCTGTCGTGCGAGGGCCGGGTCGCCATCACCCCGCGGGGGCGGCGGGGTGATGGCGAGGTTTTCTTGTCAGCTGTCCTTGGCGCTGGCCAGGGGGGAGGGTCCGGACGCGGAGTAGTGAGCCTGGCTGGCTGCCGGGATCTGGTCGCGGGCCTGGAAGTACTCGGTGCCTTCGATGCTGATGCGGGGGAGGATCCGGCCGAGCCAGCGGGGCAGGTACCAGGCGTGCTTGCCCAGCATGACCATCCGGGCGGGCACGAGCAGGCAGCGGACGATGGTGGCGTCCAGGATGACGGCGACGGCAAGGCCGATGCCGAACTGCTTGACGGTCGGGTCGCCGTTGAGGACGAAGCCGCCGAACACGAACACCATGATCGAGGCGGCGGCGGTGATCACGACGGCGCTGGTGACCAGCCCGGAGGTGACCGAACGAGTGTAGTCCTGGCCTTGGTCGACGTGCTCTTTGATCTGGCTGACCAGGAACACCTCATAGTCCATCGACAGCCCGAACAAGACCGCGAACATGAACAGCGGCACATAGGATACGACCGGCACCGCGCCGTCCAGGCCGATCAGGCCGTGCAGCCAGCCCCACTGGAACAGGGCGGTCAGCACGCCGTAGGCGGCGCCGATGGATAGCAGGTTCATCACCGCGGCCTGGACGGGAACCACCACCGTGCGGAAGGCGAGCAGCAGCAGCACGAAGCTGAGCGCGATCACGACCAGGATCTGCAGCAGCAGCTTGCTGGCGATGACCGAGGCCAGGTCCGCGTATCCGGCGGTGGTACCGCCGATGTAGGCGGTCATGTTGGTGCCCTTGTCGGCCGCCGGTATCACGCTGGAGCGCAGCGTGCTGACCAAGTCGGCGGTGGCCTGGGCGGCCGGGCCGGTGGTGGCGATCGCGTTAAAGTAGGCGGTGGTCCCGGCCTGGTCGATCTGGATCGGGGTGACCGCGGCGACCCCGTGGGTGGCCGAGACGTCTTTCTGCAGCGTCTGCAGCCGCGGGTCGGTGATGCGGGGGTCGCTGCCAGCCGAACCGGACGAGCTGCTCGAGCTGCTACTGGTGGAGGCTTGCGCCGGCGAGCCCAGCGACACCGCTATGATCAGCGGCCCGTTCACCCCGGGCCCGAAGTTCTGCGAGATCAGGTCATATGCCCGGCGTTCGGTGGTCGAGGTGGACAGCGCGGCGACGTCTTTTTGCCCCAGGCTCAGCGACAGCAGCGGAACCGCCAGCGGGATCAAGATGGCCAGGGCCGCGACCATCGCGATCACCGGGTGCCGGGCGACTCCGCCGGCCCACCGGGCCCACAGGCCCTTGTGCGGACGCGCCGGGTCACGGCGTTCGGGTTGGCGGCCGCGGACCCGCAGCGAGTTGATGTGCGGGCCGGTGATCGACAGCATCGCGGGCAGCAGGGTCAGCGCGGCCAGGACCGCGACGATGACCGCGATCGCGGCCATCAGGCCCATGGTGGTCACCAGCGGGATGTTGGCCACCGCCAGCGACACCAGCGCAATGGTCACGGTGCTGCCGGCGAACACCACCGCGCCGCCGGAGGTCGCCACTGCCCGGGCGATCGACTCTTGCAGGTCCAGGCCTTCGCCTAGGCCGCGGAAGTGCCGGGTCACGATGAACAGCGCGTAGTCGATTCCGACGCCGAGCCCGATCATGGTGGCCAGCGTCGGCGCCACCGTCGACACGGTGATCGCGTGGCTGAGGATGGTGATGACCGACAGCGTCGAGGCCAGCGCCAAGATCGCGGTCACGATCGGCAGCAGCATCGCCACCACCGTGCCGAAGGTCAGCGTGAGGATCACCATCGCGGCGATGATCCCGATCAGCTCGCTGGTCTCGGTGGACGGCGTGGACACCTTCGCCCCGAGCTGGCCGCCGGTCTCCACCTGGATCCCGGCTGCCTGGGCCGGCTTGGCCGCGGCGTTGATGATGGCTTGGGCATCATCTTCGGTCAGCTGCCCCGGATTGACCGACAAGGTCACCGACAGATACCCGGTGGCCTGGTCCTTGCTCAGCGCGGAGGCGCCCGCCGAGGTGAGCGGGTTGACCACCGAGGCCACGTCCGGCGCCTTGGCCACGTCGGCCGCTGCCTGGTTGACCGCGCTGGCATACTTGGAGTCGGTCAGCTTCCCGGTGCTGACGTGCAGCACGATCGGGCTGGTCCCGTTGGCCTGATCGGGAAATGACTTGCTCAGCGCGTCGGTCGCGTGCTGGCTGCCGGTTCCCGGCAGCGTCAGGTTGTCGTTGGTGTTGTCGCCGAGGCGATGAGACACCCCGACCAGCGCCACCGCCACCACCAGCCAGACGGTGAGGATCCAGAAGCGATGCCGGGCGCAAAACCGCGCCAGCCCATAAAGTGCACCTGTCATGACCGGCTCTTTCCTGTGCGGTGGGTGAGGCGTTGCTGCGACTGGCGGCCAACGGCGGTGACCCGCAAGCTCGCGGGCCGGGCCAGGTGGCAGGCGGGCGCGCCGTGCGGGCGGGATTGCGTAGATCGGGTGTTAGCAGGCATGCTCGTGCTCCAGACGGGATAGACGGTTAGATGGCGGCGGGTGAAACGCGACAGCACCAGGCCGGCCCTGCCGATCACCAGGTCGCCCCGCGGGCCGGTGCGGAGGCCGGCCCGCACCCGCCGCGCTGGACCGCTTCTTCGGCGTTGCAGGCCGGCAGGACCCGCAGGCAACCCGGGCCGGGCAAGAACGCCAGGAAGCGCTCCACCGCCTCCTGGCTGGCGGCCTGCACCACCAGCAGCAGCAGATGCTCTCCGTCGATGAGCGCTTCGGCTTCGATGGTGACGCCGTAACGGGCCGCGGTGGCGGCTGAGACCCGGGACAGCAGCAGTGGTCCGCTGCCTGGGGAAGCGGGACACTGGTCGGGCGGGTGACGGTGCTGGGCGACGAACAAAGCGATGGGAATCTCCTCCATCAGGCCGGCGGGGGTGCCGGTCCGGCACTGGTGTGCGGACAGGCATCAGCCTGCGCATTCCGGGGGCGCGTGTACACGGACAAACCCGGACAAGCGACCCGGACAAACGCCGGGCCGGGCGCGGTATGCTCAGGACCCGGCGCCTGCCTGCGGTACTACTGCCTGCTAGGAGCTTCCCGCGCCGTCCATGAGGGGTTCACAGTGTCCGGCCGGGCGGGTTTTCTCTTGGCGGAGTGTGTGCGATCGCCTGACGGAGCCGGTGGGCGGCGTTGTCTGCCCCCAGGCGTTCGAAGATGGCCAGCGCCTGGGCGAACTTCGCGTGCGCGGCGCCGCGGTCTTGCTGCTGGCGGTCGAGCAGACCATAGGCGTGCAGCAGCCGGGCCTGGCCGTAGGGAAAGGGCATGGCCCGGGCGCGGTCCAGGCCCTCCTGGTAGGCGGCCCGGGCCAGGTCGTCGTGGCCGTCGCGGGCCAGGACCATCCCGTGTACTTCCAGCGCGCGGATGCCTTGGACCCAGGCTCCCATCCGGCGCGCATGGTCGACGGCGCACCCGCCGTACGCCCGGGCACGGTCCAGGTCGCCCACCTCCAGGTGGGCCTCGGCCAGCACCGACAGGAGCTCGACAGGGGTGTCCCAGGTCAGGTCTTCGACGGCCGGGAGCGGGCGGTCGGCGGTCACCGGGTGCAGCCGGGTGACAGCGTCCTGGGGACGGCCGTCCAGCAGGTCCAGGTCGGCAAGGTGGGCCAGCGCCGTCCACTCGATGCTGACGAGCTGCACGGACCGGGCGGCCTGCAGGGAGCCTTCCAGGTAGGCCCGGGCCTGGTCCCAGGCGCCGTGCCAGATCAGGGCCGGGGCCAGCACCCCGACCCAGCGCACGGCCACGGGCGAGGAAGTGGCGGCGAAGCACTCGAGGGCCCGGCCGACCAAGTCGCGGCCGCGGTCCCAGTGTCCGCGCACGTAGCAGACGCCGGCGAGCATCGTGGTGTGCATCGCGATGACGAGCTGATCGCCGGCCCGCTCGGCCGCGGCGAGCATCCGCTCGCTCAGCGCGGCACAGTGATCCATCGAGCCCATGGACAGGTAGGCGGCGCCGAGCAGGGACGCGGCTTGGACAGCCCGCTCGTCGCCGGGCTGCGGATCCGCCGACAGGGCCGCCGCCATCAGCGCCGCGCCCTCCGCCAGCCGGCCCAGGTGGATCAGCGCGCCGCCCTCGACCCGGGTACCGATGGCCTGCATCTGGCTGTTGTCGGCCGCGCGCCCGGCCTGAGCCAGCGACCGTCCCAGGGTCACCATCTTGGTGTACGAGCCCTCCGCGTACAGCAGCAGCAACAACCCTTCCCACCAGGTCAAGGTGCCGGGTGAGGCCGCGCCTGGTGCCAGGGCCAGGTCGCCCTCGGCCAGCTCGCCGAGGGCATCGTGGCTGGTGCCGTGGCGGTAGTGCGCGTTGGCCAGCCGACCGGTCACCCGGGCCACGCTCTCGGCGTCGCTGGCCGCCCGGTACCCCGCCAGCGCGTCCTCCAGCGCGGTGATCGCCGCATCATAGCGTCCGGCTCGGTGCCAGGCCACTCCCTGCTTCTCGGTGACCGGTGCCACCTCGGCGGGCCGGCCGGCCATCTCGAGCCGGGCGGCCGCGGCGGCGTAGAACTCCGCGGCGGCGGCGTAGGCCACCCGCTGCTGGGCCTGGTCCCCGGCCAGCTCCAGGTAGCCGGCCGC
>JBAUAY010000526.1:0-1637 GCA_049676235.1 Streptosporangiaceae bacterium | reverse complement strand
GGCCTCGGGTTTGTTCCAGTAGCCCTTCATCACGTTGTGCCCGCGGATGGCGATCTCGCCGATTTCCCCGTCCGGCACGGTCTGGCCCGCGTCGTCGACGAGCCGCATCTGCACGCCCTCGACCGGGGTGCCGATCGAGCCGGGCTTGCGGACCCGGTCCGGGTGGTTGAACGACGCGACGGGGGAGGTTTCCGACAGCCCGTAGCCCTCCAGGATCATGCAGCCGAACTTCTCCTCGAACCCGCGCAGGATCTCCACCGGCAGCGAGGCGCCACCGGAAATGCACACCCGCAGCGACGCGGCCTGCGCCGGGTCGGCCTCCGGGAGATGCAGCATCGCGGCGTACATGGTCGGCACGCCTTCGAAGATCGTCACCGCGTCGCGCTGGATGATCTCCAGCGCCTTGGCCCCGTCGAACCTGGGCAGCAGCGTCAGCGTGCCGGCCGCGGCCACGGTGGCGTTCAGCCCGCAGGTCAGGCCGAAGACGTGGAACAGCGGCAGGCAGCCCATCACCACGTCGTCGCTGCTGTTCTTCAGCAGCGTCTTCGCGGTGAGCTCGGCGTTGCGGACCAGGCCGGCGTGGGTGAGCTCGGCGCCTTTCGGCTGGCCGGTGGTACCCGAGGTATACAAGATGACCGCGTCGTCGTCGCCGTGGCGCCCCACGTCGGACCAGGCCGACTCGTAGTCGCCGATCAGGCCGGCCAGGTCGGCGGTCTCGACCGCGATCGCCTGGGCCCCGGCGTCAGCGGCGCCCTTGGCGGCCTCCCCGGCCGCCGCGTGCCAGGCCAGAACCACCCGCGCGCCGGAATCGCCCAGATAGTAAGCGACCTCGCGGCTCTTGAGCAGCGGGTTCATCGGCACCACGACCGCCCCCGCGGCCAGCGCGCCGTAAAAGGAGATCGGGAAAGCCGGGACGTTCGGCAGCATGATCCCCACCCGGTCGCCGGGCTGCACCCCGTGGGCGGCCAGCAGCGTGCTCATTCGTCCGGCGGCCTCGCGCAGCTGGGCGTAGGTCAGCACGAAATCGTCCAGCCGGATCGCCGGACGGTCCGGGTAGTCGGCGGCCGCCCGCCCGAGCAGGGAACCAAGATTCGTCATGGCGTCCTCCAGTCCGCGCCGCTGCGGCAAGCTGGAGCCGGGACGGCCCCACCTGCAAGCATGCTCCCCGTCGGGGCCGGATTCAAATGGCCTGCTGGCCTCAGCCCCGGCCGATATAGGGCATCTTGGTCGCCGTGATCGTGAGGAACTGGACGTTCGTGTCCAGCGGCAGGGACGCCATGTAAAGCACGGCGTCGGCGACATGGCGGGAATCGAAGGCGGGCTCGGCGGCGACGGAGCCGTTGGCCTGGAGCATGCCGCGGCTGAAGCGCTGCGTCAGTTCGGTGGCCGCGTTGCCGATGTCGATCTGCCCGCAGGCGATGTCGAACGCCCTTCCGTCCAGCGACAGGGACTTGGTCAGGCCGGTGATGGCGTGTTTGGTGGCGGTGTAGGCGATGCTGTTCGGCCGCGGCGTGTGCGCCGAGATCGAACCGTTGTTGATAATCCGCCCGCCGCGCGGGTTCTGGCCCTTCATCATCCGCACCGCGTGCTGGGCGCACAGGAAGACCCCGGTGAGGTTGGTGTCGACCACCCGCTGC
>JBAUAY010000525.1:0-3349 GCA_049676235.1 Streptosporangiaceae bacterium | reverse complement strand
GTCGTGTTGGCAATATGAGCGGCCCCCAGCAGTACCGGCATCGTCGCGGTGCCGATCGCCGCCAGCAATTGCGGCCGCTTGCCGCCACCGAACTCGCGGGCGATCAGCCCGCCGGCCACCACCGTGGCCCACGCCGCCAGCGCAGGCCACACCCGCAGCCCGGTCACCGACACGCCGAACAGCTTCAGCGACACCCACGCCAGCAGCGGCGCCAGCACGGGCTGATCAACATAGCTGGCCTGCAGATGCCGGGCGCAGTCCAGCATGTACAGCTCGTCACGGTGAAAGCCGTACCGGGCCGACAGCGCCATCAGCACGGCGAACACAATGCCGCCGACCCCGATCACACGCCAGTCGAACGGACTGGCACCCGGCAGCGGGCCAGCAGCAGTTGCACCAGACGCGGACTCGCGTTCGCTAACCGGGCCGACCGCCCCGCCTTGCTCCTGGGCACGCCCCTCCAACGAGGCTGCGTCCCGCCCGGTGCCTGGCCTCCAGGACCCGCGTGCGCCGGTTTCAGCCACCGGACGTCAGCGCAGGACAGGCGGTGATGGCCATCAGGCGCAGGAGCGGCATCGGGACGATGATAACGCGCTCCCGGATACTATTCCGCGAACGTCGGCGGACCTGCACCGGCATGGCCGGGGACGACTGGGAGTCGCACCGATGAGTTCCGTCGCGGCGAGGCGTCTGACAGAGTGTGAGCAACTCCGCCCACGAAGCAGCGCCGCTGGTCCGAAGTGCTTTCACCGCAGGATCATCGACGATCGTAAAGGAGTGAAAGATGACCGGTGTTCCGGAGATGGTTTCAGCCGAGAAGTGGCAGCAGGATCGCGACGAGCTGCTCAAGGCCGAGAAGGAGGCCACTCGCGCGCTTGACGCGCTCGCCGCGCGTCGCCGCCGGCTCCCGATGGTCAAGTTCGACAACGACAGATACGTATTCGGCACTTCAGCCGGCCCGAAAACGCTGCTCGACTTGTTCGCCGCGCAACAACAGCTCGTCGTCTACCAGTTCATGGACAACGGGCCCGACGACTACTGCCCGGGTTGCACCCACTTCACCAGCAACGTCGTCGACCTAGCCGCGCTGGCCGACGGCGGAGTCAGCTGGGCGACAGTGTCCAACATGCCGCTCGCCCAGATCGCGGCCTACAAGGCGCGGATGGGCTGGACCATGCCGTTCGTGTCGTCGCACGGTACGACGTTCGCCGACGACTGCGGCGCGGGTGGCGGCTTCATGCTCAGCGTGTTCCTGCGCGACGGCGAGGACGTCTACCGGACCTACGGCACCACCGCTCGCGGCGTGGACCGGCTCTTGTTCGTCAACAACATCCTCGACCTCACCCCGTACGGACGCCAGGAGGACTGGGAAGATTCCCCGCCTGACTGGCCGCAGCATCCTACGTACGGGTAGGTGAGTGCGCACGGTTTTCGGTCAGCCCGGCGGGAGTGCCGGACTTGGCGGAGGCTCGCTCGCTGGCCGGAGCTGAGCCGCGTGCCTGCCAGCCCGCCGGCCGAAGAATGATCCCTCGCCGAGCTGGGTGCCTGAGCCGTAGCCCTTGCCGTCCTGGGCGATATTGGACGCGCAGGCTCCGGCTGCGTACAGCCCCGGGATGACCGAACCGTCGGGACGCTGCACTTGTGCGTCCACGGTGGTGCGCAGACCTCCGAGCGTGAACCCGGCGTAGAGCGCGTGGCCGAGTCGCAGGTCGAAGACCGCCCACGGACCCTGGTCCTGTGGTGCCAGCCAGTCAGCGCTCTTGTGGAAGTCCGGGTCCTTTCCGAGGGCGGCATGGTGGTTGTACCTGGCCAGTGTCTTCTCCAGCGATCCGGCAGGGATGCCGAGCCCGGCCTCCATCTCGGCCGCGGTCTCGTAGCCGTCGAGGAGCGGCACCAGCGGCATCTGGGGCTTCTCCACGTGCGCGCTGTCGACGATGAGGTAGGCCGCGGAGCCGCTCTGCTCCAGCACGAACTGCGATGTCCGGGCGTGGTAGGAGTCCTCGGCCACGAAACGCATCCCACGGGAGTTGACGATGAGCCCGGTGATCAGCACCGCGGGAGGGTAGAAGGGTGCGGTGATGAACGGCTCGTCCATGTGCTTGAGGCCGGCGCCTACGGACATCCCGAGCCGGATGCCCAGCCCGTCGTCATACGTCGAGCCGAGCGTGATGAGCTTCGCGCTGAGCGCCGGGGTGTACTCGGCGACCATCTCGGGGTTCATAACGAAACCCCCGGCGGCGATCACGGTCGCGCCTGCCCGGACAACGCCGGTGTCACCGAAAGAACGCCAGGCCAGCCCCACGACGGCGCCGGACTCGCCGGTCACCAGGCTGGCCGCGCTGGTCTCGTACCTCACCTCGACTCCGGCCTCCTCTACCCGGTCACGCAGCAGGTCCATCACGAGCTTCGCTCCCCCGATGTCCCCTGGTACCGGGACCTTGTGCCCGCGTGGCGCCGGCTTCGCCTCATCCCTGAACGGCCACACCTTCTCGTTGCCGGTGAACATCAGCCCTTCGGTACCCGGCTGGATCACAGTCTTGCCGGGGAAGTAGGAGCGCTCGAACTCGAAGCCCAGCGACTCCAGCCAGCCGAAGTGCTCAACCGACCCCTCGCAGGAGGCGCGGATCTTGTCGTGCTCAGGCTCCTTCGACGCCGCGACCAGGTACTTGTACATCTCTTCCGCGGAGTCCTCGTGCCCGGTCGCCTGCTGCACCGCCGTGCCCCCGCCGAGGTAGAAATGCCCGCCGGCCAGGCAGGTGGTCCCGCCGTGCACAGCAGCCCGCTCAAGCAGCAGGACCCGGACGCCGGCCCGGGCCGCCTCCAGGGCTGCGCTTCCGCCGGCGATGCCGAAGCCGATGACCACCACGTCGTAGCGTTCGGTGCCCTCAGCCAGCACCGACGCCGGGAGGGGCGCAGGTAGTGCCGAACGAGGATGGTTCATGTCGCGGTGTCAGCACAAGGATCGGCCCGCGAGGCGGTTTCCCGCTTGACGGGGATGTGAGTGTGCTCAGGGACGATGCCATGACGCATGACACAAGACTAGAACGTGTTTCAGTTCATGCGAAGATCAGGCAAGTCGTCGACCGGCACCTGGGAGTTGATCGCACTGTGCGCGTGCTAGGGTGCGGCGACGGTTTCGGCGGCTGCTGGTGGGCCCGCGCCGCGCCGCTGCTGCTGGGGCGGGATCGCGGACCTTCGGCGAACCGCCGCTGGATCATCGAGGAAGGCATAGCGGTGGGCACACCTGGCGCGAGCATCCCGATCGGGGTTTACCGCGGGCGCGGCTGCGGGATCTCCGCGATCGGCGTCTACGAGGACTTCATCGGCCGTGAAGTGCAGAGCGTTATTG
>JBAUAY010000524.1:0-3907 GCA_049676235.1 Streptosporangiaceae bacterium | reverse complement strand
TCCCGAGGCCCCGGGCCCACGGCTCCACGAGCAGCAGGCGCAGCCGCGCGGTGGTCGCGTTCTCGCGTACGCAGAACACGCAGCCGGCCGGCGCGCCGTCGACCTCGGCGATCCAGGCCGCTTCGGCGGCCGGGTCCCGGTGGTCGACGTAATCCACGACGATCCTGGCTACCAGCGCCTCGTACGAGCCGTCCCAGCCGAACTCCTCCGCGTACACCGCCGCGTTCCGCTGCACCACCCAGCCCATGTCACCGGGCCGGGGTGCCCTGAGCAGGTACCCGCGCGGTCGCGGCGATTCCGTGAGCGTCTCGGTGATCGCGCGCATGGCATCGAGCAGTCGGCGTCGTTCGTCGTCGCGCAGCCCGGCCAGCATGGCCCGGGTCTGCTCGGCCGATCGGGCGTCCAGCCCGGCCACGACGGCGCCGCCGTTTCCGGTCAGCCGGATGACCTGGCGGCGCCCGTCCGCGGCCGACCGCTGCCTGGCGATGAGGCTGTCCGACTCGAACCTGGCCAAGATGCGGCTCAGGTAACCCGGGTCGATGTCGACCGTGCGCCGCAGGTCGGTCACCTCACTGGTGTCCCGCTGCGCCAGCTCGAAGAGCAGTCTCGCCTCGGTGAGCGAGTACGGGGTGTCCAGGTACTTGCCCCGCAGCAGCCCGATGACGTTCGTGTAGAACCGGTTGAACCCGCGTACCGCCGCCACCGCAGCGTCGTCCGCGGGATGGCCAGCCAGAGCGTCGCCCGCCGGCGCGTCCGTCGCCAAAAGGTTGTCAGCCGTCAGTTCATCCATGCGATCCCCGAAAATCGATTGCCCAAGTCAATTATATACATGCTCTTGGCAACCACAAGGTATTGAGTCGATCGATAGAGTGACCGCAGGTACATCCCACAAGCGCAGACACCCCAGGACGGAAGGCGAAAGGAATGCGGATGCGGACGCTCGGCGGTACCGGGATCAAGGTGAGCCCTTACTGCCTCGGCGCGATGATGTTCGGTGCGTGGGGCAATCCTGATCACGAGGAGAGCATCCGGATCATCCACGCCGCGCTGGACAGCGGCATCAACTTCATCGACACGGCGGACGTGTACTCGGCGGGGGAGTCGGAGGAGATCGTTGGCCAGGCGCTGCTCGGCCGCCGTGACGACGTGGTGCTGGCTACTAAGGCGCACAGCCCGATGGGTCAGGACGCCAACATGCGCGGCAACTCGCGCCGGTGGATAGTCCGCGAGGTCGAGAACAGCCTGCGGCGGCTGCAGACCGAATACATCGACCTGTACCAGATGCACCGACCCGACCCGGACACCGATATCGACGAGACCCTGTCCGCCCTTTCCGACCTGGTGCACAGCGGTAAGGTCCGGGCGATCGGCTCCTCCACGTTCCCGGCCGAGCAGATCGTCGAGGCGCAGTGGGTCGCGCAGAGCCGTGGCCACGTGCGGTTCCGCTGCGAGCAGCCGCCCTACTCGATCTTCGTCCGCGGCATCGAGGCGGCGGTCCTGCCGACCTGCCAGAAGTACGGCATGGGCGTCATCGCGTGGAGCCCGCTCTCCGGCGGCTGGCTGACCGGCCGCATCCGCCGCGATGCCGGCGTAGACATGACCACCGGCCGGGCGCGGCGGCTGCCGCAGCGCTTCGACCCGTCGCTGCCCGGGAACGCGGCCAAGCTCGCCGCCGTCGAGGAGCTCATCAAGATCGCCGCCGATGCGGGCTGCTCGCTCATCCACCTGGCGCTGGCCTTCGTGATCGCGAACCCCGCTGTGACCTCCGCGATCATCGGCCCGCGCACCATGGAGCAGCTCACCGACCTGCTGGCGGGCGCGGGCGTGGCGCTCGACGACGACGTGCTGGACCGGATCGACCAGATCGTCCCGCCGGGCGTGACGCTGAACGCCCCCGACGGGGGCTGGCAGCCGCCCGCGCTCACCGATCCCGCTGCCCGCCGTCGTCCGCAGGCTACCCGCGCCGCTAGCTAGACGATATGTCTGCGGTTTCGGGTGCTATGACGCCCGAAACCGCAGACAAAGGACCGCCGCCAGTTAGGCCTCCGCCGTCGGCGCCGCCCGCGGATCCTGATCCCTTTCCCCGGCGAGGCGCTTGAGCACCGGGACGAGCCACTCCCGCGCCCGCTCCTTGGTGACGCCGAGTCCGGTCAGCGCGCCGCCGCCGAGGCTTTCCTCGTCATCGAGCAGGCCGAGCAGCAAGTGCTCGGTACCGATGTAGTTGTGTCCGAACAGCAAGGCTTCCCGCAGGGCCAGTTCGAGCACCTTCTTGGTCCGCGACGTGAACGGGATCTTGCCGGGCACCGGCTCCTCCACCGCGGGAGGCTGCTGAGCCGCGACGAGCGCCTCGCGGGCCGCCTCCGGCGTTACCCCAAGCGCTGGAATGACCCGGCCCGCCAGGGAGTCCGGATCGCGCAGGATACCGAGTGCGAGGTGCTCGGGGAAGATGTGGTCGTGCCGGAGCTCACGCGCTTCCTCCTGCGCGGCGCTGACCGCCCGCCGGGCCCGTTCGGTGAATCGGGAGAACGGGTGCGCGTGGAAGGCGTCGGCCAGCAAGCTCTGCCAGTCGGTGTCGGTGGCCTTGGGCACGAAGCGCTTCTGCGCCGCCTGCTTGGTGACGCCCATGGACTGGCCGATCTCAGTCCAGGACGCGCCCGTCTTGCGGGCCTGATCGACAAAGTGGCCGATCAGGTGGTCGGCTAGCTCGCCGATATGCTCCGAAATCTGCACGGCCGCCGACACGTGCTCCAGCGCCGTGCCTTCCTGGCTCCTGACGTAGCCGATCAGCTCGTCGAGCCTTACTGGTGGTTGCGACATGCGTCAACCTTAGGTTGACCCAGCCTAAATCGTCAACCTCAGGTTGACCCAGCCGGCAAAAACGGTGGGGGCGGGTGGTGTGGCGGCGGGGGAATGGTGGCTACGTCGGGCGCAGACTCGGGCCAGACCAGCAGAACGGGGCAGGCCGCATGATCGACGACGAACCGGGTGATCTTGCCCAGGCTCTTCGGGCCGAGCCGAGTCTGGTCGCCGTCCCGCGCCACGACCAGCAGATCCGCATCCGCCGAGGCTGCCACCACGGCCCGTTCGGTCCGGCCCTGAATTTCCCGCCGTTCACAGCGGCGCCCGAGCCTGTCCGCGGCCGCCTCGAGCAGGTCACGGGCGGAGGTGGCGGCCATCTTCTCCAGCCGGGTCCCGGGGTCGTCCCCGGCCCGGTGACCCCGCCCGAACAGTCCCGCGTAGGCACCGCGCGCCGCGTCCGTCACGTCGGCCGACGTGACGTGCAGCAGCGTGAAGCGGGCGCCGGCCGGTGCCAGGCTGAGGGCCGCGTCCACGCTGGCCCGCCAGGTCCCCTCGCAAACCCAGATATATACCGAACGGTGCTGGGTATCACTGTCAGTCAATGTTGATCAGCCTCCTAGGGCATGTAGCCCGGCCCACAGCGCCAGCACCCCGATGACCAGCCCCGCGGGCACGGTGAGCAGACCTAGCCTGGTGAATTCCCCGAGATCAGGCGACGACCCGTGATGCCGAAGAACGCGGCGCCACAGCAGGGTGGCCAGCGACCCGGTGTAGGTGAGGTTGGGACCGATGTTGACCCCGAGCAGCACCGCGAGCACCGCACCGGCCCCAGACGGCGCGGTCAGCGGCAGCAGCACCAGCACGGCCGGCAGGTTGTTGCAGACGTTGGCCAGGACCTCGGCCAGCGCCGCCACCGCGAGCAACGCGGGCAGCGAAGTCCCGCTGGGCAGCAGCGGCGTCAGTGCCCGGCCAAGCCCGTTGTCCGTCACCGCCTTCACTACGATGCCCAGGCTCAGCACGAACAGCAGGAAGGGCAGGTCAGCGGCTCGCAGCAGGATGGCGGGAGCCACCTGGCGGCTGACCAGGCCGCGCGCGGCCAGGACCACAG
>JBAUAY010000523.1:0-2262 GCA_049676235.1 Streptosporangiaceae bacterium | reverse complement strand
GGCCGGTTCCTGCGCTCGTGGCGGGACCGCGGGATCATCGCGCGCAGCGAGCGGCCCCGCCGGCTGACTGTGGTCGACCTGGACGGACTCGCCACGCTGTGCGACGCCGGACCGCAGGACACGCGCGCCGACCGGGTGCCGAACGGAACCCAGGTCCTCACACCCGCGGCGCAGGCACCCGCCCAGGTGACGGCGGCCCAGGTGACGGCGGCCCAGTGGCAGCAGGACTGGCGCGAGCCGCTGAACTGCTCGATCGTGTTCACCGACGTGGCCGGCTTCTCCGATCCGGTCCGCACCGACGGCGACCGTGACGTGGTGCGCGCGGCGATATACGAGATCCTGCGGTCTGCGTTCGAGGTATCGGGGGTGCCGTGGGCGGCGTGTTATCGCGAGGATCGCGGCGATGGTGCCGTCATCGTGGTGCCGCCGACGATCTCCACGTATCGCGTGGTCGACCCGCTGATGCCGGAACTGGCCGACCGGCTGCGGCAGTACAACCGCCGGGCCAGCGAGGTGGTGCGGATCCAGCTGCGAGTCGCGCTGCATGCCGGCCCGGTCGGGAGGGACGCCGAAGGGCTCACCGGACAGGCCGTGATCAGCACCGCGCGCATCGTGGATGCTCCGGTGGTCAAGGCCAGGCTCGCCGCCGAGCAGGCGGACCTGATCTTCGCCGCGTCGGACTACGTCTACGAGCACGTGGTGCGCAGCTGCGGCGGACGGGTCGACCCTGCCGCCTTCGAGCAGATGGAGTGCCAGGTCAAGGAGGCGCGCGTATCCGCCTGGGTGCACCTGGCCGGGCGCCTAGTCCCGCCGCCGCGAGACCGGACGGGGATGTCCCTGCCGCAGCCGGTAGCCGATGCCAGGGAAAGCGTCCAGGCACCCGCGCCTGGGAGCTTCCCGGGCCCGCTGCCGGTCGCGGCGCCGCTCGGCAAGCTCCCCCTTGACGTGCGCGGGCGGGACGCCCTGATCGGTGAGCTGCGCCGGGCGCTTCGGCCCTACCCGTGGCGGGCGAGCCGGGCGTTCGTGATCGCGGGCATGGGCGGTCTCGGCAAGTCCACCGTCGCGCTGACCGCGGCCCGGATGGCGAAGGAGCGCGGCTACCGGGTGTGGTGGGTGCGTGCGGCGGACTCGGCGCTGCTGACTAGCGGGATGCTCGAGGTGCTGCGGGAGCTCGGCGCGCCGGAATCGGTGACCGTGCCGGTGCGCGAGGGCGCGCGGACCGCCCCCGCCCGGGCCTGGGAGTTCCTAAACGGCGACCATGTCGCGGGCCGCCGGTGGCTGCTGGTGTTCGACGGCGCCGACAACCCCGCGGTGCTGGCGGGGGCCGACGCGACCACGCCGGCCGATGGCACTGGATGGCTGCGGGCCGACCCGGCCGGGATGGTGATCGTGACCACCCGGATCCGGGATCCGCAGGTCTGGGGCACCCGGGTCACGCTGCGCGAGCTCAAGCCGCTGGACGGCGAGGTCGGCGCCGAGGTGCTGCGGGACCTGGCGCCGGACGTGGCCGATCCCGGCGGCCACGAGGCGCGTGAGCTTTCCCGCCGCCTCGGTGGCCTGCCGCTGGCACTGCACCTGGCGGGAACCTACCTGGGGTCGCCGTTCGCCCGGTGGTCAACCTTCGCCGGCTACCGCGAGGCGCTGGACGGCGTGGAATTGCCCGCAGCTATCGCGGATATCGAGGAACAAGGCGCGGACATCCAGGCGACCGTCCAGCGCACCTGGGACCTGTCGCTCGACGGGCTCGCGGCCGAGGGCAGGCCGCAAGCCCGCCCGCTGCTGCTGGTGCTGTCCTGCTTCGCGCCGGCCACGCCCATCCCCGCCTGGCTGCTGCAACTACCGCCGCTGGCGGACCTGCTGGCCGGCCAGCCGGACGCGCCGACGGACAACCATGGGACCGAACGACGCAGGCTTCGCGATGGCCTGCAAGGTCTCTCGCGTACCGGGCTGATCGAGATCTCGGCCGGCGGCAGCCCGGCAGGCGTGAACGCCGTCATGGTGCACCCGGTGGTCGCCGACGCGAACCGCATCCGGCTGGCGAACGGCGTCGATGCCGAATACGCGGCCGTGCAAGGTACCGCCGTGGCGCTGCTGGAGGCGGGCACGGCCGGGCTTGATCCCGCCCGGCCGAGCGACTGGCCGACCTGGCGGCTGCTCAGGCCACACGTCAAGGCCGCCATTGACCTGCTCGCCGACGACCTGGACCCCGCGGTGCTCGCCCGGCTGCTCACGGTCAGCGCGGGCGATACGGAGGCCCTGCTC
>JBAUAY010000522.1:0-2314 GCA_049676235.1 Streptosporangiaceae bacterium | reverse complement strand
GGCTGCGGCGGTCACCGCCCTGGCCGGGGACCTGGCGGACGCCGTAGTGGACGCCGGAGTCCTCGCCGACACGGGATCCGGGGCCAGCGCGGAATCCGGGGCCGGCGACGGGGACCGGCCGGCGCCGGTGCCGCTGGCCGACCGGTCGGTGGCCGTGCTGAACCGGGGCACGCCCGGCTGCGTGGTCACGCCGGACGGGACGCTGCACATGTCGCTGATGCGCTCGTGCAGCGCGTGGCCGTCCGGGATCTGGATCGACGGCGACCGCCGCAACGCTCCAGACGGCAGCAGTTTCGCCTGGCAGCACTGGAGCCACACGTTCGAGTACGCGCTCGCCTCGGGTCCCGGCGACTGGCGGACGGCCGGCTTCAACCTCATCGCCGAGGACTACAGCCACGACCTGATCGCCGTGACGGGCGGCGCCGGGCAGCAGCCCGGAGCCGGGCTGCTGTCGGTGGAACCGGCCACGGTGACGGTCAGCGCGCTGAAGCCGCGCGGGAACCCGCTCGCCGCGGGGCGGACCAGGGCGCTGACGGACACGGCGAGCGAAGACGCCACCATCACCGTGCGACTGCGGGAGACCAGCGGGCGGGCGACGACGGCGCGGGTGCGGCTCGGCAGCGGCGCTGGTACGGTCTCGGCTTGGCTCACCGATCTGCTCGAGGAGTCGGACGGCGCACCCCTCCCGGTCGAGGATGGCACCGTCATTGTCGACATGCCGGCCTTCGGCACGGTGAATGTGCTGGTCAGTACTAGCCGGGGGGGCTCTGCTAGCCGGGGGGACGACCCCCCAGGACCCCCCCGATCCTGGGGGGAACCATCCCCCCAGACCCCCCTTGGGGGGGATAAATCCCCCCAAACCGTCCTGGCGCCGCTTGCGGTGGAGCCTATTTATGCTCGGTACTGGCTGCATGGGAAGGGGCCGGCTCCGGTCGGGAACCTGCCGGTGGCGGTGCACTTCTCCCCCGTCAGGGTCGCCCTGGCCGAACCGGGCGAGACGGTGGCGCTGAGGCTGACCGTGGGCTGCGGGGCCGAACCCGCCTCCGGGGTCGTGGAACTGATCACGCCCGCGGAGGTAATCGTCGCCGCGGAGGCGGACCTGCGCTATCAGCTGGCTCCCGGCGGCTACGCGGCCTGGGACCTGGCGGTACGGGTGCCGCCGGGGACCGCGGCGGGACGGTATTTCGTGGCCGCGCGGATCCGCGACGATCTCGGCCACCTGGTCGAGGACACGGCCATGGTCGCGGTCGGCGAGCGCCGCTGGCCCGATCCAGACCTGCCGCCCGAGGAGACGCTCGAGCTGATGCAGGCCGACTACCGCGCGACCGCGGCCGAGGTGGACGTCGCCGTGCTCACCCCCGAGCTGCGCCTGGCTCCCGGCGGTCAGGGCGAGCTGCTGGTCCGCGTGACCAGCGGGCTGGCGTCCGAGCTGCACGGCGAGGCGCAGCTGGTCTCACCGTTCGGTACCTGGGAGATGCTCGGGCCGCCGGCGCAGGGCTTCAGCATCGCACCGGAGACGAGCACCGTGCTGCGGTTCGTGGCGAGCGTGCCGCTGACCGCACGTCACGCGCAGTGGTGGGCGCTGGTGAAGGTGATGTACTACGGCCGGGTCCGGTATACCGAAGCGATTCCGGTTGTTATCGAGCCGGTCAACTGACCGGCTACGCTGCGAGCGAACAGATACGGTGAGAGACTCTAGTCGTCCCCCTTTCAAGCGTGAGATCTCCAGAGGCCCAATGCAGTCCGCCACCGCGATCCTCAGCGGCAACCTGCCAGCGGAGCCGAACAGCTTTATCGGTCGCGAACGTGATCTTGCCGAGCTGGCCAGGCTCCTCAATGAGGTCCGCGCGCTGACGCTCAGCGGTCCCGGCGGTATCGGCAAGACGCGGCTCGCGGTGCGGCTAGCCCGTGACGTGATCGGCGGCGCACGACATTCGGGGGCGGACAATACCGGGGCGGGTCCGTCCGACCTGGACGAGGCTTGGCTGGTCGAGCTGGCCGACTGGCACGGCCAGACCGCCCAGCAGGTCGCCGCCACGATCGGGATCCGCGAGGAGCAGGGCGTTCCGCTGGCACAGACGCTGGCCGAGGCCCTGCGCTCGCGGCACATGCTGCTGATCCTGGATACCTGCGAGCATCAGGTGAGCGACTGCGCCACGCTCGTGCAGCTGCTGCTGGCCCGGTGCCCGTGGCTGCGGATCATCGCGACCAGCCGGGAGCCGCTGCGGGTCCGGGGCGAGACCGTATGGCGGGTGCCGCCGCTCGACCTGCCGCCCGACGGTGCCCGCGGCGCCGAGCTCGCGGCCCACGAGGC
>JBAUAY010000521.1:0-4284 GCA_049676235.1 Streptosporangiaceae bacterium | reverse complement strand
TGGGTCGGCGAACTCTGCGGGCTCGACCCGCTGGACGCGTACCAGTTGGTCACCCAGGCGGTGGAGTCGCCGCTGGCCAACGTGTGCGACACCAACTACACCTCGATCGCCAAGATGCCCAAGCGCTACCTGAACTCAAGGACTCCCGGCGCCCCGATGGACGGCGCCCACGTCCGCCTGCGCGACCTGGCTGGCGAATACCGGCACTGAGTAAGGAGCTGCGCCTTACCCACATTTTCACCCAAGACTGACCTTGACAGCACAGGCGGAAGCGTTAACAGTGGCGCCCTAAGGTGTTTTCCCGGAGAAGACCAGGGGGCGTCATGGTCCGGAAGATGGTGGCAGAGCTACTCGGGACGGGCCTGCTGGTCTATTTCGGCGTCGGCGTCGCCACCCTATCGTTCGGATTCGGCACTGCAGGGCTCAGTTTCGCCGCCGGGGTGGTCGTCACCGCTCTGGCGTTCGGTCTCGTGTTGCTGGTCCTCGCCTACGTGCTCGGGCCCATCTCCGGATGCCACATCAATCCGGCCGTCACCATCGGCGTCTGGCTCTCCGGCCGGATCCCGCTGGCCGAGGCCGTCATGTACTGGGTCGCTGAGTTCGTAGGGGCCATACTCGGGGCCTTGCTCCTGTGGGGCACGTTCAGCACGTCACCCCTTTACAGCAGGTCAAAGACGGGCCTGGGCACGAATGGCTGGGGTGCCGCGAGCCATATCCACATCGACGCGGGCGGCGCCTTCCTGATCGAGGTGGTCATGACCGCCCTGTTCGTCTTCGCCGTGCTCACCGCCACCAGCAAGACCGCGAATGCCGCAACCGCGGGCATAGTCATCGGTCTTTCCCTCACGGTGGTCCATCTCATCGGAATCCCGGTCACGGGCACGTCGGTGAACCCGGCTCGCAGCCTCGGCCCCGCCCTCATCGTCGGCGGGACCGCCCTGAGCCAGGTCTGGCTGTTCATCGTCGCGCCGCTGGTGGGCGGCGCGGTGGCGGCGGGCCTGCACCGGGTGCTGTACCCAGAGACGCCAATCGAGCCGCTGGCCTCCGGTGAGCTTCCGGTCTGACCCCCACGCCCGCCTGCGCGACCATTCCGCCGTCACCGTGACGCCTGTTGCCTGGGCAGGCTTAACGCTCGCTGTCCAGCATCGCCACCTGAGCCGTCTCGTACCGCCCCCCCGCGACCGCCTCGGCGGGCACGGCGGCCTCGATCGCGGCCAGTTCGTCCGCGCTCAGCGTCAGGTCGAGCGCCTTTAGTGCCTCGGCCAGCCGCTCCCGGCGCTTGGTCCCGATCAGCGGGATGATGTCCTCGCCACGGGAGGCGACCCAGGCGATGGCCAGCTGGGCGGCGGTCACCCCGAGATCGGCGGCGATCGCCTCGAGCGCGGCAAGCAGCTCCAGGTTCCGCGCGTGGTTCTCGTCGGTGAACCGGGGGAAGCGGGTCCGCGGGTCGCCGGAGGCCAGCCGCGCGGTCCCGCTGCTCAGCAGGCCGCGGGACAAGATGCCGTAGGCCGTCACGCTGATGCCGAGCTCTCGCACGGTAGGCAGGATCTCCGCCTCGATGCCCCGGCTCATCAGCGAGTACTCGATCTGCAGGGCGGCGATGGGATGGACGGCGTGCGCCCGGCGGATCGTCTTCGGCCCCATCTCGGACAGGCCGATGTGGCGGACGTACCCGGCCTGGATCATCTCTGCGATGGCCCCGACCGTGTCCTCGATCGGCACCCGCGGGTCGAGCCGGGCGGGCTGGTACAGGTCGACGTAATCGGTGCCGAGCCTGGTCAGCGTGTAGGCCAGCGAGTTCTTCACCGCGGCCGGTCGGGCGTCGTGCCCGATGAACGCGCCGGACGGATCTCGCTGGCCGCCGAACTTCACCTGTATGAACACGCTGGCCCGGGGGATCCCGCGCAGCGCGTGGCGGAGCAGCAGCTCGTTGTGGCCCATGCCGTAGAAGTCGCCGGTGTCGAGCAGCGTGATCCCGGCGTCGAGGGCGGCATGGATCGTGGCGATGCTCTCGTGGTCGTCGGCCTGGCCGTAGACGCCCGACATGCCCATCAGGCCGAGCCCGGCCCTGGACACCACCGGCCCGCTGCGGCCCAGCGTGGTTGTCTCCATCACGCCTGCACCTTACCGGGTCAGACTTCTCCCACGTCGCGGGCCGGGCTGGGTACTCGCCGGGGAAGCCGCGCCCTGAGATGCTGTCCACATGAGCCAGAGACGGCATCAGGTAGTCGTCGTCGGTGGCGGGTTCGGCGGAGTTAGGGTGACTCGTGCCCTGGCCCGCGCCGATGTCGGCATCACGATCGTGGACCGGACCAATCACCACCTGTTCCAGCCGCTGTTGTATCAGGTCGCCACCGGGATCCTGCCAGGTGGCCTCATCGCGCCGGCGCTGCGCAGCGTGCTCAGGAAACAGGCCAACGCGCGCGTCGTGCTGGCCGAGGTGCAGCACCTGGATCTGGATGGCCGGGTCGTGCGTGCTTTGGCTCCGGACGGCCAGAGGCTGACGCTGCCGTACGACACTCTGGTGGTCGCGACGGGGTGCACGGACGCCTACTTCGGAAACGAAGAATGGCCTGTGTTCGCGCCCGGCCTGAAAACCCTGGAGGATGCCAGTCACCTCCGCACCCATATCCTCGGCGCCTTCGAGATGGCCGAGTTGGCTACCGACCCAGCCGAACGAGCGGCGTACCTGACCTTCGTCGTCATAGGAGCCGGGCCGACCGGCGTTGAAATGGTCGGCCAGGTCGCCGAGCTCGCGCACGAAGCACTGCCGCGGGAGTATCGATCGGTGGCTACGACGGAAGCGAAGATCCTGCTGATCGAGGCGGGTCCGGAGGTGCTCGCCGCGTTCGCCCCCAAACTGCAGCGCTACACGCGGCGGCGGCTGCAGCGGATGGGCGTGGACGTCCGGCTGAACACTACGGCGCGAGCCATGGACCAGGCCAGTGTCACGGTCAAGGGTCCTGACGGAGACCGGCGCATTCCGGCCCGGACGAAAATCTGGGCGGCCGGGGTGCAAGCCTCCCCGCTGGCGCGGATGCTGGCCGAGGCGACCGGTGCCGGTACTGACCGGGCGGGCCGAGTCGCGGTGCAGCCGGATTGCAGCCTGCCCGGTCACCCCGAGGTCTTCGCCATCGGGGACATGGTCCAGCTGAACGACCTGCCGGGGGTGGCCCAGCCCGCGATCCAGGAGGGCACCTACGTGGGCAGGCTGATCCGCGCCCGGCTGGCAGGCAAGACCGACACGAAACCCTTTGCGTACCGCGACAAGGGCAGCATGGCCACGATCGGACACCTATCGGCCGTCACGGACGCGTTCGGGATGAAGTTCACCGGCGTGGTCGGCTACACGATGTGGGGATTCGTTCACGTGCTCTACCTGATCGGCTGGGGCAATCGGCTAGCCGCCATTCTCAACTGGGCCCGGGCCCTGACCTTCACCAAGAACCGGGCCCACCGGACCATTACCTTCGAGCACGCCCGGTACGAGCTCACGCACGACGCAGGTGAAGATACGTACGAGGTATAGCGGACTCCCGCGATCGTGACCGGCATGCTGCCTTCCCGGTGCGTCCCCGGGCCGACCGGGAGGTGGCCGGTAGGGTCGGGGGGCGTGACGGCTATCGTTCTCGCGTCGGCTTCTCCGGCCCGGCTCGCGGTACTGCGCGCGGCCGGGCTCGAACCCAAGGTCATGGTCAGCGGCGTGGACGAGGCCGCATTCTCGGCCGGAACGCCTGCCGAGCTGGCCGGGTTGTTGGCTCAGGCCAAGGCGGCCGCGGTCGCGTCCGGCCTGCCGGCCGGGCTGGTGATCGGCTGTGACTCGCTGCTCGACCTGGACGGGCGGGCGCTGGGTAAGCCCGCCTCGGTCGCCGACGCGGTCGCCCGCTGGCGCGAGATGTCGGGCCGGTCCGGGACCCTAGTCACCGGGCACTGCGTGATCAACGCGGCCACCGGTCAGCAGGCCGCAGGGGTAGCCGCGACCACGGTGCGGTTCGGCACGCCATCCGAGCAGGAGATCGCCGCCTACGTGGCTTCTGGCGAGCCGCTCGCGGTGGCCGGGGCGTTCACGCTGGATGGCCGCGGCGGCTGGTTCGTGGACGGGATCGACGGCGATCACGGCAACGTGCTCGGCGTCTCGCTGCCCCTGCTGCGGCGACTGCTGGCCCGCCTGGGATTCGGCGTGACCGAGCTGTGGGCCTGAGGACGGGCTGGCGCACTACCCTGTAAGGGGAGCGAACAGGTAGCGAGCCCGCGAGCGCGAACCCACTCTTTACGGACCGGACG
>JBAUAY010000520.1:0-2508 GCA_049676235.1 Streptosporangiaceae bacterium | reverse complement strand
AGCGCGACCTGCGCTACGCGTGGTGGAACAACCACCGCGTGGTGGACGCCGCCATCGGCACGTTCATCGAGTACGGCACCAAGGACCGCCGCAAGGACCGCGAGTCCTACGCCGAGATGTGGCGCCGGTGGATCTACGACGACTACTACCGCAGCTACCTGGTGCCGCTGGAGAAGTACGGCCTGGTCATTCCGCACGACCTCATCGAGGAAGCGTGGAACCAGATCTGGAACAAGGGCTACGTGCACGAAGTCGCCCAGTTCTTCGCCACCGGCTGGCTCGCCAACTACTGGCGGATCGACCCGATGACCGACGCCGACTTCGAGTGGTTCGAGTACAAGTACCCGGGCTGGTACGACAGGTACGGCAAGTGGTGGGAGAACTACAACCGCCTGTCCATGCCGAACGGGCACAACCCGATCGTGGCCGAGAGCGTCGACTACGTGTACCCGCACCGGTGCTGGACCTGCATGGTCCCGTGCCTGGTCCGCGAGGACATGACCATGGCCGAGGTCGACGGGCAGTGGCGCACCTACTGCCACAAGGAATGCCAGTGGACCGACCAGACGGCGTTCCGGCCGACCTACCAGGGCCGCGAGACGCCCAACATGGGCCAGCTCATCGGCAAACGCGAATGGGAGACCCTATACCACGGCTGGAACTGGGCCGACGTGGTGAAGGACATGGGCTACGTCCGCGACGACGGCAACACGATGACCGCCCAGCCGCACCTGAACCTGGACCCCAAGAAGATGTGGACGCTGGACCATCTGCGCAAGATGGGCCCGGTGCTGAGCCCGAACGTGATTCTCAACGAGATGACGCCCGAGCAGCGTGACGCGTTCCACGCCGACTACATCCGCGGCGGCCCGGCTGGCCGTCCGGCCCCGGCGGCCAGCTGAGGCCAGGTAGCGGAGGGGGCAGCCCGGTCGCGGTTTCCGGGCCGCCCCCTCCGACTGACGTGCTTACCTAATCCGTTTCGCCTAGCCCGGCAGGGGGTCATGACAGAAAAGCACGTCGTCCGCTTCGAGCCGGTCGGCATCGAGATCGAGGTAGCGGAGGATCAGAACATCCTGCGGGCCGCGGCCGAGCAGGGAGTCATGCTCATGCACGGCTGCAAGGAGGGGCAGTGCGCCTCCTGCAAGTCGTTCGTCCTCGACGGCGACGAGATCGAACTCGACAAGTACTCCACGTTCGCGTTGCCCGACTTTGAGCTCGAGGAAGGCTACACGCTGCTGTGCCGGGCGCACGCCTACGAAGATCTCACGATCGAGCTGCTCAACTACGACGAGGAGATGATCCGCTCCGGCCTGCCGATCCAGCAGGCCGTCACGGAGGTGGTGTCCAAGGACGCGGTCACCCACGACATGCGGCACCTGGTGCTGCGGCTGATCGAGCCAACCGAGATCAAGTTCTTCCCCGGCCAGTACGTGGACATCGCGATTCCGGACACCGGCGCGGTGCGTTCCTTCTCGATGGCCAACACCTCCAGCCGCGAGAGCGGGCTGCTCGAGTTCGTCATCAAGGTCTACCGGGACGGGCAGTTCTCCAGGTACCTCGCGGAGAGAATGGCCGAGGGCGACCGGCTGGAGATAACCGGGCCGTTCGGTGTCTTCACCCTCCGCGAGAGCGACAACGACCTGGTGTTCGTCGGCGGCGGCGCGGGCATGGCGCCCATCTTGTCGCTGCTGCGGACGATGGCCGAGCGCGGTCTGCAGCGCAAGGCCACCTTCTTCTACGGCGCCCGGACCAGGAAGGATCTCTGCTTCGAGCCCGAGTTGCACAGGCTGGAGCGGAAGATACCGGGTTTCCGTTACATACCGGCCCTGTCCGAGCCGGCGTACGACGAGGAATGGGACGGCGAGACCGGCCTGATCACCGATGTGGTCAAGCGGCACGCCAGCGACCTGCACGGGGCACACGCCTACGTCTGCGGGCCGCCGCCCATGGTGGAGGCGGCGCTCCCGCTGCTCGCCACGCTGGGTGTGGAGGAAAAACGCATCTACTACGACAAGTTCACCACCACTGGTAACCCGCAGGAGTGAGATCATGACTGAGACGCAGGAGAACCAGGAACGCAGTGTTCCTAAGCCGGTCTTCACCGACGCGGAGGCAGGCGCCAAGACCTTCCCGGACTCGACCAAGCGGGACTTCAACTACTACACGCCGGCCAAGCGCAAGCAGACCCGGTACGAGGACGTCACCGTCGAGGTCCAGCCTGACCCCCGCCACTACCTGGCCCAGGGCTGGCTGTACGGATTCTCCGACGGGCGCGGCGGCTACCCGCTGGACTGGACCGCCCTGAAGGCCTGGGGCACGGACCGCCCCGAGCCCGAGCGCTTCCCCGGCTCGGGCGGCAAGGGCTACGACTGGCCGGCGCTCGGCTGGCACGAGTTCCGCGACCCGAACGAGGAGTGGGAGCTCACCTTCTACCGGTACAACTCCAACGTCGTCCGGCAGCTCAACCAGAACGTCGACGTGGCCAGGCAGTCCAAGGCCTTCGAGCAG
>JBAUAY010000519.1:0-2747 GCA_049676235.1 Streptosporangiaceae bacterium | reverse complement strand
GCACTGTGCGCATGGCTCATCTCGGCCGCCACTCACTCAGCGTGGGCTTTTTGTCGGCCGGGACAGCGCTAAAGGGCCGGCCGCGGATTTTCTCCGCTGAGCTTTTCGTTTGCAGCAGCCTGAGCTGCACATCGCGATTGGCCTTGCCGGACCTCGCCGTGGGTGTGGTTCCGGATGCGCGGCCGGCCGCCTGCGGCACGCCCTGCTGGCGGCGGTCAGGCAGCTGAGCCCCACAGGTGCGCCGAGGCGATCCTGGCCCCTTCTGCCTGAGACCGGAACTTCGCCCAGGTGACGCTGGAGACCACGACATCCATCCCGGCGATCGTCCCGAACCCGCAGTCGGTGCCGGCCATCACGTTGTCCCGGCCCACGACCTCGGCATAGCGGATCAGCCGGTCCGCGACCACCTCAGGATGCTCCACGACGTTGGTAGTGGAATCCAGCACGCCGGGAATCACGTACTTGCCTTCCGGCAGCTTGGTGTCCTGGAAGACCTTCCACTCATGGGCATGCCGGCCGTTGGACGCCATCAGCATCAGGCCGGACGGCTTGGCCTTCAAGATGATGTCGATGATGTCCTTGAGCTCGACGTCGGTGGTCCGCGGCATCTCGCCGTTGCCCCAGCAGATGTGGATACGCGTGGCCTCGGCCGGGATATCCGCCAGCGCGTGGTTGAGCGCCTCCACATTGAGTTCCATCTGCCTGCGGAAGTTCTCCAGCGAACCCGCGCCCGGCGCGGTCATGGCCAGGTCGGGGCAATCCAGCTGGAGCACCAAACCCGCTCGGTGGATCGCCTCGTATTCCTCCCGCATCGCCTCGGCGAGCGCACCCAGATACTCTTCCTGGCTGGCGTAGTACCGGTTCGGCGAGAACACGGCGATGACCCCCGGGGAGGCGGCGCTCATGAACGTAGCCGCCGACCGAACGCCTTCAACAGCCGCCTTGAGGTTGTCGATGTCGGATTGCACCGCTTGCTGCCCGGCATACCTGACCGGCCCGTCGCATGAGGTGAACCTGATCTTCGCCGCCGAGGCCATGGTCTGGGCCATCTTCTCGGCGAAGTCGGGAAAGTCCTGAAGGCCCATCACCGATGCGGCGACCTCTTCGATCGAGCCCTCTCCGCCGAAGCCGGTCAGCCGGTCCTTGACATAGGTGGCATAGCTGGGCTTGCTCACCTCACCGTCGTTGAGCACGTCGACGCCCGCATCGGCCTGCTTGCGCACCGTCTCCCGCACCGCTGCCCGCACCTGAGTGCGGAACTGATCGTCATCGGCGAGCTGACCTGCCTCCCGCCCCAGCACAACAGGCAAGAACCCCGCCGGCCGCGGCAGGCTCCCGGAGTGCGTGGTCAAGATCCGGCCCGTTCCCTGCCTCATTGCGCGCCCCTTCCGCTAGCCAGCCGACTGGCGTGACACGGCCATCATGCTGCCCGATGACTGGCGGCGCCGCCCGATACGTTACGCAACATAACACCGATGATGGTCCGCGCCCACCGCAATCCGCACCGTACCGTTGGCCGCGCCACCGGCGCGCGTGGGTCGAATGCACGTTCTATTCGGATCGAACGAAGGAGTTTGCTGGTCAGCGCAATGCGGGGCCGGCCACAGCCGCTTCTTCCTGAAGGCGCAGGGTCTGCTCGCGCAGGATGCCGGTAAGGCCCTGCAGGTAGCTGGCGATGGCTGCTAGCTCGGCGGGCTGGTACTGCGCGGAGAGGCCCGCGACGGCCTGGCCCAACGGCGCGAACACCTCCGGTCCGAGCCGTTCGCTGGCGGGGCTGGCGAGGCGTGTGACGATCACGCTGCGGCGGTCACGCGGGTTGGGCTCGCGCTGGGCGTACCCGCCCTTGACGAGACGGTCAACGACTCCGGTGATCGCCCCGCTGGTCAGGCCGGTGTGCGTGGCCAGCTCGCCGGCGGTTGAGGGGCCAAGGCGGCTCAGGACGTCCAGCAGCTTGCGCTCGGTACCGGAGAGGCCCAGCCGCTTGCCGACTGCCTCGTGGAACATCACCACTGCGGTGCTGAGTTCGCGGCCGATGAGATGGCCAAGCCGATCGGGGTCAGTTGGCATGCGCTCGTCCATGGTGTTATCTTACATAGAAAGAATCTTATCTTGCAAGCTAAACTGGTCACAAGGTGATCGGTAGGGAGATCCCGATGCCTGTGCCCCGGGGCCGCGCCTGGCCAGTTATGTTCCTCCTGCTCCTGTCGCCGCTGGTCGCCGAAGTCCTCTGGGGGACCACGACGGTCACCAATCCCGCTGTGTACCTGATCCAGATCGGCATGTACGGCGGTGGCGCGGTCCTGATCCGCGAGGTGGTGCGCCGGTGGGGCGGCGGTTGGCCCTCGATCCTGCTGCTCGGCGCCGCCTACGGCGCGATCGAGGAAGGCCTGCTCGAGCCGAACTGGTTTACCCCGGCCCTCCAGACCCACCCTTACGGCGTCGCGCTCGGCGTGTTCTGGACCTATGCCGTGTGGAACCTCGGCTATCACGCCGTCTTCAGCATCGCGATCCCGATCCTGCTCACCGAGCTGGCGTTCCCCGTCTGGCGGGACAAGCCCTGGCTCGGCCGGGTCGGCACGAGCGTCGTCGGCGCCGTATACGCGGTCAACGCCGCCGGCATCGGCCTGCTGTGGTGGGCGTACGTGCAGCCCGTCCTCTTGCACGTGCCGGCCAGGGTGCATCCCGTTCAGCAAGGCACAGCCATTGCCCTGGTCATCGCCCTGATCGCGGCGGCCCGGCTCGCCGCC
>JBAUAY010000518.1:0-12535 GCA_049676235.1 Streptosporangiaceae bacterium | reverse complement strand
GGCTGCGGCTGCGGTCCCTGCCCGGCGTGCTGCGGCCCGGGCTCGCCGTCGTGCTGCCGACCCGCCCGGGCCGTACCGTGCTCATCGACGCGGGCGCGACCGCCGATCCCAAGCCGGAGATGCTCGTCCAGTTCGGCCAGCTCGGCGTCGCTTATGCCCAGCTCACGCTCGGCGTGCCCGCGCCCAGGGTCGGGCTGCTGACGATCGGGGCCGAACCGGGCAAGGGCAACAAGTTCACCAGGCGCGCGCACGAGCTGCTGGCCAGCGATCCGCCGCACGGCGCGCTCCCGCTGAGCTTCGCTGGCAACGTGGAGGGCGGTGACCTGCTGGCCGGCGAGCTCGACGTGATCGTGACCGACGGCTTCACGGGGAACGTCGCGTTGAAGACGCTCGAGGGCACGATCCGGTTCGCCGCGGCCGAGCTGCGCGCCGCGGTGACCGGGACGCGGACCGCCCGGATCGGCGCGTTCCTGCAGCGCCGCGGGCTGCGGGAGCTCGCGGCCAGGCTCGACGCCGAGAGCTACGGCGGAGCTGTCCTGCTCGGTCTGGGCGGAACGGTGGTGATCGCCCACGGCGCGAGCACCGCCCGCGCCGTCACCTCGGCCTGCCTGCTCGCGGCCGACCTGGCCCGGGGTGAGATCACGGAAAAGATCACCCAGCGCCTGGGCCCGGGCCGGTCCGCCAGCCGCGGCGGCCATTTCCTCCGCCGACCTGGCTAGCCCGGGGGACGACCCCCGGAACCCCGGCCTGGGGACCCATCCCCCAGCCCCGTTGGGCCCGCGCAGAGCCTGCGGCGCCGCCTATAGGCTTAGGTCATGGCCGATCCCCAGCAGGTTCTCGCTCAGCGGGTGCACGGCGCTATCGTCGCGTCGTTCGGCACCGAGTACGGCGATGCCGACCCGCTGATCCGGACCTCCTCGTTCGCCGATTTCCAGGCCAACGTGGCACTGCCCCTCGGCAAGCGGCTCGGCCGCCCGCCCCGGCAGGTGGCCGGTGAGCTGACCGCCCGGCTTGACGTGACTGACATGTGCGCCGCGCCCGAGGTCAGCGGGCCTGGCTTCATCAACTTCACCTTGCGCGACGACTGGATCGCCGCCCAGGCCTCGCAGATGCTCAACGACCTCAGGCTTGGTCTCGCGCCGGTAGAGCGCCCGCAGACGGTGGTGGTGGAGTACTCCTCCCCGAACGTCGCCAAGGAAATGCACGTCGGGCACCTGCGCACCACCATCGTCGGCGACGCCATCGCGCGCGTCCTGGAGTTCGCCGGGCACCGGGTGATCAGGGATAACCACGTCGGCGACTGGGGCACCCCGTTCGGCATGCTCATCGAGCACCTGCTCGACGTCGGTGAGGACTCCGCCGAAGCGGCCCTGCTGATGACCGACCCGAACGCGTTTTACCAGGCCGCGCGGCACAAGTTCGACACCGACCCCGAGTTCACCGAGCGTGCGCGGAGCCGGCTGGTGCGGCTGCAGGCCGGGGATCCGGACACCCTGGCCATCTGGCAGCGGCTCGTCGATATCTCCAGGGAGTACCTGCACCAGGTCTACGCGCGGCTCGATGTGAGCCTGACCGACGACGACATCCGCGGCGAGAGCTTCTACAACGACATGCTCGCGGACACGGTCAGCGTGCTCGAGGAGAAGGGCATCGCGACCGTGAGCGACGGCGCGCTGTGCGCGTTTCCCGCGGGTTTCACCGGCCGCGAGGGCAGGCCTCTGCCGCTCATCATCCGCAAGAGCGACGGCGGCTACAACTACGCCACGACCGACCTCGCCGCGGTCCGCTACCGGGTGGACAAGCTCAGCGCCGATCGGTCGATCTACGTGGTCGGTTCTGAGCAGGCCCTGCACTTCCAGATGGTCTTCGCGGTGGCCCGTGAGGCCGGCTGGATACCAGCGGGCACCAGCTTCGAGCACGCCCAGATCGGCATGGTGCTCGGCCAGGACGGCAACCGGCTGAAGACCAGGGAAGGCGAGACGCCCAAGCTCATCAGTTTGCTCGCCGAGGGCGTCGACCGGGCTCGCGGCATTCTCAACGAACTGGACGCAGCCGCCCGCTTCGACGCGGCGGAACTGGACGCGGTGGCCGAGGCGGTCGGCATCGGCGCGGTGAAGTACGCCGACCTGTCCACCGCCCGCGAGAGCGCCTACCTGTTCGACTGGGACCGGATGATCTCGTTCCGCGGCAATACCGGGCCGTACCTGCAGTACGCCACCGCGCGGATCCGGTCAATCTTCCGCCGGGCCGCCGACGCCAGGACCGGCGCCGCGGAGACCGGCCCTGCGGAGACCAGCCCCGCGGAGGCCGCCGCCCGCACGGCGGGCATCGCGATCACTGCGGGCCCCGAGCGCGCGCTGGCGCTCAGGCTGCTCAGTTTCGGCGCGATGGTGACCCAGCTCGGCGAGACGGCCGAACCGCACCGCCTGTGCGCGTACCTGTTCGACGTGGCCAGCTTGTTCACCACGTTCTACGAGGAGTGCCCGGTACTCAAGGCGGAACCGGAGCCGCTGCGGGTCAGTCGGCTCGCGCTTTGCGCGCTCACCCTGGACGTGCTGACCAAGGGTCTTGGCCTGCTCGGGGTGCCTATCCCCGAGCGGATGTAACCGAGAGCTGAACTTCTCCCCCGGCCGCCTGGTCACCCCGGCGGCTCGCGCCGTGAGCATGTGAACTCACGAACGTACTGCTTACGTGGAGCCCGGATCCCGGGCCCGGCCCCGGTCAATCGGGCAGTCTCGGAGCCATGGATACGAACGGGCCGTCCATCGGCTACCTCGAACCCCATAGGCCCGGACAGTCTTACTTGGACGCGCGAAGCGGGCGTGGCGTCCACGGAGCAAGGAGGCATCTATGATGGCCCGCGATCGGCGTTATGGGAAAAGGCCCGCGAAGACCCGGGTCGGTATCGCGACCGCAGTACTGGTCGGCGGCGCAGTGGCGGCGGCAGCGGTAGTTGCCAGCCACGGGGCGGTACCCGCGGCCACGTCGGCCGCTTACGCATCTCGTTTCGGCAACGAGGGCACCATGATCAGCTCGGCCTTGAACAGCTGGAGTTGGTCCAGGCAGAGCTCCTACTCTCAGCTCGCACAGGTCACCCAGGCCCGGCAGTTCAGCCAGACCACCCACCAGGGCAAAATGCTCGCCGTGCAGCGCGGCATCGTGGTCCTGGCCACCAAGAAGTTCCTGATCCTGCGGTCGGCCAACGGGTCGCTGCACCTGTGGCTGCTGTCCGGCCATACGAAGTTCCAGAATGTCTCGAACACGACGGCCGGCACACGGGCGCTGACCGCGAACACCAGCGCGACTCAGCAGGCGATGACCTCGGGCAACATGATCCCGGCGACCACGCTGCTAGCCGGCAGCCCGACCATGGCCGCGGCCCTGCTGACGCCGACCCCGGCGGCGCAGACCGCCACCGTCCAGGTGGCCAACACCAGCCTCACCGTGACGGTCACGGTGAGCCGGAGCACGGCGGCGGTATCCCAGACCGCGACCACCCCGGCGACGAGCATGCCGAGATGGAACCCCACCACGTTCACCCAGAACGCGTGGCGGCCCATGCACGGACTCGCCCGGGGTGACCTGGCGCTGGTCGCCGGGACGCGCTCACACTGGACGCTGCACGCTCAACTGGTCCTGTTCACCCCGCTGAGCGCCGCTGACGTCGGCAACGGGAACGGGAACGGCAACGGGAACGGGAACGGGAACGGGAACGGGAACGGGAACGGGAACGGGAACGACACGACGGCAAGCACACCGACCGCGGCTGCCACCCACTGGTGAACCAAATCGCCCGGCCGGTTGCGGCGCCAGCTTCGCCGGTGCACTCGCGTTCAGCGCGGGTGCGCCGGCTCGGCGCCGCAGACCCCACAGACCCATTTGCCTTCGATCCCGGATACGCCATGGCAGAAGCTCATGATTTTTACGGCGACTCCGACCGGAACGGCGAAGTCGCCGAGCCGCGCATGCTGCGCTGCGGCGACCTCGTGCTCGACGCATCCCGGTGGACGGTGCACCGGGCCGGAACGCCGGTGGACCTGTCACCGACCGAATTCCGGCTGCTGGCCTGCCTGATGCGTCATCAGGGCAGCGTGCTGAGCAGGACCCAACTCCTGCAGCACGTCTGGGGCCTGAGCTACACCGGGCAGGCCCAGGTCGTGGAGACCTACGTCAGCTACCTACGGCGCAAGCTCCACCGGCTCGGGCCGCCGCTCATCCACACCCGCCGCGGCGTCGGCTATACGCTGCGCGGCCCGGATCCGGGCCGCCCGGACATTCGTCAGGGTGGTTAGACCCGCTCGATGATCGTGGCGTTGGCCTGGCCGCCGCCCTCGCACATGGTCTGCAGGCCGAACCGGCCTCCGGTGCGCTCGAGTTCGTGAACGAGCTTGGTCATCAGGATCGCCCCGGTCGCGCCGAGCGGATGGCCGAGCGCGATGGCCCCGCCGTTCGGGTTGGTCCGCTCGAGCGATGCCCCGGTGTCTTCCGACCAGGCCAGCAGGACGGGGGCGAACGCCTCGTTGACCTCGAACACGTCGATGTCCCCGACCGTCATCCCGGCCCGGGCCAGCGCCTTCCTGGTCGCCTCGATCGGGCCGGTCAGCATCAGCACCGGGTCGGAGCCGACCACGGCCAGCGTGTGCACCCGGGCCATCGGGGTCAGGCCGTACCTGTCGAGCGCTGCCTCGGAGGCGATGAGCAGGGCACCGGCTCCGTCGGATATCTGGGAGGCGACCGCCGCGGTGATTTCCCAGTCCGGACGGAGCGGGGCCAGCCCGGCCATCTTCTCCAGCGACGTGTCCCGGCGCGGGCCCTCGTCCTGGCTGAAGCCGTCCAGCGGCACTATCTGCCGCTCGAACCGGCCCTCGTCGATCGCGCGGACTGCCCGCTGGTGGCTCTCGAGGGCGAACTCCTCGAGCTGACTCCGCTTGATCCCCCACTGCTCGCACATCAGCTGAGCGCCGCGGAACTGGGAGATCTCCTGGTCTCCGTAGCGCTCCCGCCAGCCGGGACCATGCGGGGACGGCATGCCGGCCTGCATGGCCAAGGTCGCGGTCGAGCCCATGGTGACGATGCTCATGCTCTCCACGCCGGCCGCGATCACGAGGTCCTGCGTGCCGGACATCACCGCCTGGGCGGCGAAGTGGACCGCCTGCTGGGACGACCCGCATTGCCGGTCGATGGTGACGCCGGGCACGCTCTCCGGCAGACCAGCCGATAGCCAGGCATTCCTGGCTATGTCGAAGGTCTGCGGGCCGATCTGCGAGACACACCCCATGATCACGTCGTCGACCGCGGCGGGGTCGATCCCGGTCCGATCCACCAGCCCGCGCAGGGCATGGGCGCCAAGGTCGACCGGATGGACTCCGGCCAGAGATCCGTTCCGCTTGCCGATCGCGGTGCGCACCGCACCGGCTATGAACGCTTCCGCCATCACGGCCTCCGTCTGAGGGCCACCGGGCCGCCGGCGTGGCGGCTGACCCGTTGGCCGGCTTTTCGCTCCTGAACCTCACGGTACCTCGTCTCGCGCCGCGGGACCGAATGCCGTAGTCTCGAGACGGGTTCGCAAACCGCAGGCTCAGGAGGCGGCCATGACCGGACTCATCTTGCTGATACTCATCGGCGCGCTCGTCGCCTTTGGGTGGACGCGCTTGCGCGGCAAGATGAAGCTAGGTGTGTCGAGTAAGAACTGGCTAGGGCCGATTGTCATCGTCGTCATCCTCGGGCTCTTGCTGTGGTCTACGCACACCGGCCACTGAGCCGCCCGTCTGGGGTCGGCTAGAGCCTGCCGCCGCTGCGCGGCATCTCGAACCAGACTGCCTTGCCCTCCGGGGTCGGCCTGGATCCCCACCGGGTAGCCAGCTGCTCGACGAGATAGAGTCCGCGGCCGCCTTCGTCGGTCTCTGCCGCGGTGCGGATCCGGGGAAGCCTGAGGTCGGGGTCGAACACTTCCACCCACACCGAGGTCGCGCCGCGCCGCAACCGCAGCGCGAACTCCCGGGGGGGCGATTCGGCGACTCGGGGATTCCGGGATCTTTGGGGGTTTCGGGATCTTTGGGGCGACGACGAAGCGGCATCGGGTGAGGCGTCGGGCCAGGCCGGCGCGCCGACCGGCGCGGGCATCATCAGCGGCCCGAGGTCCCAGTCCAGCTCACGGCCCGGGCTCGGCGTGACTGAGGCGTGCAGGACGGCGTTGGTGACCACCTCGGAGACCAGTAGGCACGCGAGTTCGGCCTGCCCGGGGTCCAGGCCCCAGGACCGGAACGTCTGCGCGGCGACCCGCCTGGCCTCGGAGACCATGATCGGCTCAGCCGGGAACGTACGCTCGGTCGAGGCGAGTTCGGACGGCGAGGACTTCACCACCAAGATCGCCATGTCGTCGTCGATGTCCCCGGGCACCGCGTACTCGGCCGCCGTGGCCACGGCGTCGGCATCGCCGCTGGCCGCGGCCGCGCGGACCGCGTGCTGCAGCATCTCCACCGCCTCGGCCTCCGAGTAGTGGCCGGAGCCGTCGGCCCGGGTCCGCCGGTCGGTCAGGCCGTCGGTGAAGAAGACCAGGATGGCCCCGGGGGGCATGCCGATCGTCTGTTCCTTGTACGTGGGCAGCCCCTGGATCCCCTTACCGCGCACGCCGAGCAGGACGCCCTTGTACATGAACTCAAGCTGCCGCACCTGCCCGCCGCTGATCAGCAGCGGGGCGTCGTGGCCCGCGTTGGCGAAGGTCAGTTCCCTCGACCACGCGTCGTAGATCATGTAGATGCAGCTGACGGTGGGCGGGTCTCCCGCCGTGATCCCGTTCTCGTCGGCCGGGGCGAGCGCGCGGCACCACTCGTCGAGCTTGCGCATGATGTCCGCGGGCGACTTCTCGTCCTGGGCGAACGCCCGGAGGGCCGCCCGCAGCTGGCCCATGATCGCCGCCGCCCGCGCGCCCCGGCCCTCGACGTCACCGATGACGATGCCCACCCGCCCGGCGGCCAGCGGGATGATGTCATACCAGTCGCCGCCCACCTGCGTCTGGATCCCCTGGCCCTGCGTCTCGAGCGGCTTGGCCGGGACGTACCGGCAGGCGACGTCCAAGCCGTCCAGATCCGGGATCGCCTGCGGCAGCAGGCTCTTCTGGAACGCCAGCGCGGTCTGCCGCTCGGTCTCGAACAGCATCGCGTTGTCGATCGCGATCGCCACCCGGCTGGCGATGGCGCCGATGAGATCGCGGTCCGGCGTGTCGTAGTAGTGCTCGTCGCGTTCGGTGAGCCGGGACAGGGCTAGGCTCATCACGCCGAGAAGTTCTCCGCGGGCGTAGAGCGGCGCGGCGATCACTGACGTCAGCCCGGCCTGGTGCGCGGCCGTCATGCTCTCCGGGCTCGGCGCCGGGTAGTACTCGCTGTCCAGGTCGTTGACCGCGATGGTGTCAAGGCGCGCCATCGCCTGCTGGCAGAAGTGACCGTCCGGGTAGTGGATCTGCTCGCCCACCTGGGCCCAGGTTCCTGGCGGCGGTACCCAGTCGCTCGCGTGCCGCTGCGCCCGGCGGACGAGCGCCTCACCCTGGAACAGGTCGATGAAGCAGTGATCGGCGAACTGCGGCACCAGGATCTCCGCCACGTGCTTGAGCGTGGTGCCGATCTCCAGCGAGCCGGCCAGCCGCTCGCCCACCCGCTCGAGCAAGGCGATCCGGTCCTGCTCCCCTGGCCTGTCGCGCCGGCCGGCCTCCCGGGCCAGGATCACCATCCCGTTGATGTCACCGCCGGGGTGACGCAACGGCACGGCCAAGGCCCGGACGAGCAGGTGCGACCCGTCACCGCGTACACTCTCGAACGTTTCCTCCCAGGACCGGCCGCGTAGCACCTGCCCGGCTAGGTCCTCCGCCTTGCGCACGCCGTCGTCGGCGAACAGGCCCAGCGAAAGGACAGGACAGCCGGCCAGCCGCCGCACGTCGCCGGGAACCCGGAAGAGCCTCGCCGCGAACTCGTTGACGTAGAGCAGATTGCTCAGCCGGTCGGTGACCACGACCGCAATATCGGCATGGCCGAGGACCATGTCGGCGGGGAGGTATGCGTCGAAAGCCGCCTCACCCCAGCCCGGCACGTCCGCGCTCCCCGGCCCAGGCAGCGTTGCCGATTGACATGATCACGCTCCGGCCACCGTTTGATACCGGCTGCTAACGGACACGAAAATGTGCGCGGCGATCTGACTGGGGAGTTCGGTCGAGGTGGCGTCCATCGAGTCGCCGGCCGTCACGCGCACACCATCCTCGCCTGCTATGAGAATCACCTCGCGTCCGGGTTGTATCCCGGCGCGCTTGAGTTTAAGCATCAAAACAAGATCACTCTGAATTTGCTCGCCAATTCGCCGGATGACGACCCGCGTATCGTCCGGGGATGCGAGCTTTGTCATCGCCTCACCCGTCTCGTTCGTGGCCGCGTGCACCCGGTCGAGGGCCTCGGCGGGCAGCCCGAGTTCAGCCAGGCCAGGGATGAGATTGCCGTGCGGGCAGCGAACCGGGTAGCCGAGCAGTTCGAGCAGGCGGCGCTCCACGCTCTCGGAGATCACGTGCTCCCAGCGGCACGCCTCGATATGCACTTCCTCCCACGGCAGCTTGATGACGCCGACGAGCAGGCACTCGGCCAGCCGGTGCTTGCGCATCACCCGGGTGGCGAGCGTCCGGCCCACGTCGCTCAGCGAGAGCTGCCTGTCCCCGGCGACGTGCAGCAGCCCATCCCGCTCCATCCTGGCCACCGTCTGGCTGACGGTCGGGCCGCTCTGCGTCAGCCGCTCGGCGATGCGCGCCCGCAGCGGTACGACGCCCTCCTCTTCGAGTTCGAAGATGGTCCGGAGGTACATCTCCGTCGTGTCAATGAGCCCCTGGGCTGTCAACTCCTCATCCTCCTGCTTGTGATGCTATGCCCAGGAGCTAAGGGGAAAGGCGCTCGATGGTCCAGCCGTCATCATGACGCCGGTAGCGCAGCCGGTCGTGCAGCCGGAACGTGCCCGCCTGCCAGAATTCGACGGTTTCCGGCATCAGCACGTATCCGCCCCAGAAGTCGGGCATAGGCACGACGGCGGGCGGCGCCCAGCGCTGCTCGAGCTCGGCGACCCGGTCCAGCAGCTCCGCACGCGACTCGATGACCTGCGACTGCCTGCTGGCCCACGCCCCCATCTGCGATCCCCGGGGCCGGGACCGGTAGTAAGGCTCGCTGTCCGCCTGCGACATGACGCGCACGCTGCCCTCGGCGGTCACCTGGCGCCGCATGGCGTACCAGGGGAAGACCACGCACGCCTGAGGGTGAGCCGCGAGGTCCCGGCCCTTGCGCGAGGTCCGGTTGCTGTAGAAGGTGAAGCCGGCCTGGTCGTGCGCCTTCAGCAGCACGGTACGGGCTCGCGGGCGGCCTTCGGCGGAGATGGTGGCGAGCACCATCGCCGTCGGCTCGGGCACCCCCTGCGCCTCGGCGTCCGCCATCCACCGGGCGAACTGGGTCATCGGGTCACCGGCCATCATGCCCTCTGACAGGCCGCCAGAATCAAGATCACGCTGTGTCGGGTCCATGGGTAATGATCCTCACACCTGTTTCGGCTACCGCAACCCTGGTCAGGGCGGTTGAATGGTAGCGCTGGAATCGTCCCCGCCGACCATCTGCGCGGTGCTTTGCGGCTCTTCGGGTTCGGGCCAGCACATGCTGCGAGGTGCCCTCTGACACCCATGAGGACGAAGAGAGGAAACACCGATGTCGGACTTCAAGCCAGGCCTTGAAGGGGTCATCGCCTTCGAGACGGAAATCGCCGAGCCGGACAAAGAGGGCGGTGCGCTCCGGTACCGTGGAGTTGACATTGAGGACCTAGTCGGCCATGTCCCCTACGGGCATGTCTGGGGTCTTCTCGTCGACAATGCCTTTGCGCCCGGGCTGCCGCCGGCCGAGCCTTACCCGATCCCGGTCCATTCCGGCGATATCCGGGTCGACGTGCAGAGCGCCCTGGCTATGCTCGCACCCGCCTGGGGGCTGCAGCAGCTACTCGATATCAGCGACGAGCAGGCTCGCGAGGACCTCGCCCGCGCCTCGGTGATGGCCTTGTCCTTCGTGGCGCAGGCCGCCCGCGGTGTCGGGCTTCCCATGGTGCCGCAGCGCCGGGTGGACCAGGCTAGGGGGATCACCGAGCGGTTCATGATCCGCTGGCGCGGCGATCCGGACCCGCGGCACGTGAAGGCGGTCGACGCGTACTGGACGTCAGCGGCCGAGCACGGCATGAACGCCTCGACGTTCACCGCCCGGGTGATCGCCTCTACCGGAGCCGACGTGGCGGCCGCCCTGTCCGGGGCGGTCGGCGCGATGTCCGGCCCGCTGCACGGAGGCGCGCCCGCGCGCGTCCTGCACATGATCGAACAGGTCGAACACACCGGGGACGCGGACAGGTACGTGACGTCGGTGCTGGACCGGGGAGAGCGGCTGATGGGTTTCGGGCACCGGGTCTACCGAGCCGAGGACCCCCGCGCCCGGGTGCTCCGCCGCACGGCCAAGGAGCTCGGCGCGCCGCGGTACGAGATCGCGCTGGCCCTGGAGAAGGCGGCGCTGGCCGAGCTCAGGGCGCGGCGCCCGGACCGGGTGCTCGAGACCAACGTGGAGTTCTGGGCGGCCATCGTGCTGGACTTCGCGGGCGTTCCGCCGCACATGTTCACCTCGATGTTCACCTGTGCCCGGACGGCGGGCTGGGCGGCCCACATCCTGGAGCAGAAGCGCACCGGCAGGCTGGTCCGGCCCGCCGCCCGGTACATCGGTCCCCCGACCCGGTCCGTCCGCGACGTCCCCGGCGCGGACGAGGTGCTCGACCAGCAGGTATTAGCGCCTGGTGGTCCCGCCGGTAGGCTGCGGCCATGAGCAACCTCGTGATCCCGGCGCAGCTCAAGCCCAAGGACGGCAGGTTCGGCAGCGGGCCGGCCAAGATCCGCCCCGAGCAGCTGGCCGCGCTCGCGGACTCGGGCGCCGCCTACCTCGGCACGTCGCACCGCCAGCCGCCGGTCAGGTCGCTCGTGCAGCGGATCCGCGGCGGGCTGACCGAGCTGTTCAGCCTGCCCGCCGACTACACGGTCGCGCTCGGCAACGGCGGCACCAGCGCGTTCTGGGAGATGGCCATATTCGGGCTGATCCGCGGACACTCCCAGCACCTGAGCTTCGGCGAGTTCTCGGCCAGGTTCGCGGTCCTGGCCAGCCGCGCGCCGTGGCTGTCCGAACCGACGGTGGTGGAGTCCGCTCCGGGCCGCCATCCGGCGCCGTGGCCGGACCCGCGGGCGGATACCTACGCGCTGACCCACAACGAGACCTCGACGGGCGTGGCGATGCCGGTGCACCGGGTCCCTGGCGCCGATCCCGGGTCGCTGATCGTGGTCGACGCGACCAGCGCCGCGGCCGGCCTCCCGGTGCGGGCCGCCGAGTTCGACGTATATTACTTCGCCCCGCAGAAGGGCCTCGGCTCGGACGGCGGGCTCTGGATCGCGCTAATGTCCCGGGCCGCTGTCGAGCGGGTGTACGAGATCGCCGCGAGCGGGCGGTACATACCCGACTTCCTGTCGCTGCGGATGGCCCTGGAGAACTCGGCCAAGGACCAGACCTACAACACGCCCGCGGTGGCGACCCTGTTCCTGCTGGCCGATCAGATCGAATGGATGCTCGACCATGGCGGCCTGTCCTGGACCACGGCCCGGACGGCGCGGTCGGCTGCCATACTGTACACGTGGGCGGAGAAGGCGGCCTTCGCGGTCCCGTTCGTCGCCGATCCCGCACAGCGCTCGCAGGTCGTCGGCACGGTAGACGTCACGGGCGGGCTGTCCGCTGACGACATAGCGGCTGCCCTGCGGGCGAACGGAATCGTCGACACGGAGTCCTATCGGAAGCTAGGCCGTAATCAGCTGCGAATCGGCATGTTCCCCGCGGTCGATCCGGCGGACGTGGAAGCACTGACCGCCTGCATCGACTACGTGGCCGAGCGCATCGCCGACTAACGGAGGGCAGTTATCGGATGACCGACCCGATCAGTACTGTCAGCACGAGGAGCACGAGTACGGCAGGAAGTAGCCATCGGGGCAGCCGGTTCACGACTACAGCCTATTAACCTGCAGACGAGACAAGATCCGAGGGAGAAGGGTTGGGTCATGGGTGACAACGCTCACCGGGCAGACTGGCTGGGCGAGCCCGCACGCTCCCCGCGGACCGGTTTAGACCCAAGGACACGGGTGGGGATCAAGCGGCTCCCTGGATCGACTGCCGCTTCAGGGGACATCATGCGGCTGTTTGTGGCCATCGCCCCGCCTTCTGCGGTGCTCGACGAACTCGATGCCCTGGTGGAGCCGCTCCGCGCGAGGCGGCTTGACCTGCGCTGGACCAATCGGGAGGCCTGGCACGTCACGCTGGCCTTCCTCGGCCAGGTCGACGAGGCCGCCGCGGCCAGGCTGCTGCCGCGCCTCGAGCGGGCCGCCCGGCGGCATCAGCAGGTACGGCTCTCGTTCGCGGGTGCGGGCGCGTTTCCCGCCGCCGCCCGGGCGAACGTGCTG
>JBAUAY010000517.1:0-10184 GCA_049676235.1 Streptosporangiaceae bacterium | reverse complement strand
TGCAGCCTGGCCGTGCACGCCGGCGGGATCCGGATGATCTTCACGATGGGCCGCGACGGCAGGCTGCCGTTCGCATCGGCCATCGCGAAGGTGCACGGCAAGTCCAAGACGCCGCTGGTCCCCTCGCTCGTCATCGGCGTGATCACGATCTTGCTGCTGGTCCTGAACGTCGGCAACCAGCGCGCGTTCTTCGTCCTCACCTCGGTCGCGATCATCATGTTCTACATCGCCTACATGTGCGTCACGGGGCCGCTGCTGATCGCGCGGCTGCGCGGGAAGTGGCCGACGCCCGAGCACGGCCGCTACTTCAACCTGGGCCGCTGGGGGCTGCCGGTGAACGTGCTGGCCGTCATCTTCCAGATCGGGGTCCTGATCAACCTGGCCTGGCCGCGCCCGGCGGTCTACGGCGCCGACAAATGGTACTTCCAGTGGGGCGCGTTCACCTTCACCGGCGTGCTAGGCCTTGTGGGCATCATCTACTACCTGGTGAAGCTGCGCGGCAACCAGACGACGGTGCTGGCCGAGCACCGGGCCGGTCCGGCGGTCGAGGTGGTCGGCGTCGGCGACGAGCCAGCCGGAGCCTGACCCGGTGCCGGACATCGCCGGCTTCCTCGGATCCCACCCGCCCTTCGACGCGGTGGAGGCCGACGACCTGGCGCGCGTCGCCGCGGTGACCGAGACCGAGGTCATCCCGCGCGGGAAGACGATCTTCTCCCAGGGCGCCGGGCCGGTCGAGTACCTCTGGGTGGTCCGCAGCGGCTCGGTCGAGATCATCCACGACGGGCGGGTCCTCGACCTGCTCGGCCCGGGCGAGCTGTTCGGGCACGCGTCGATGATCTCCGGGCTGCCGACCGGCTTCGAGGCCCGGGCCGCCGAGGACACGGTCTGCTATCGCATCCCCGCCGACGTGATGCGCCCGCTGCTGGCCCGCGCGGACGTGCTCCGGTTCGTCGCGCGATCGATCGTGGACCGGGACGTCGTGGGCACGGCGCCCGCGGATCCTCGCTCAGACCCGGTGCAGAGCCGCGTCGCCACGCTGATCAGGACGCCGCCGCTGGTGTGCCAGGGTAGCGAGCCGATCCGCGAGGCGGCCAAGCGGATGACCGCCGAGGGCGCGAGCGCGGTCCTGGTGCCGCACGGCGGCACGTTCGGGATCGTGACCGATCGCGACCTGCGGTCGCGGGTGATCGCGGCGGGCCTCAGCCCGGAGGCGCCGGTGTCCGCGATCATGACCAAGCCCGCCTACACGGTGACCGCCGACCGGCTGGGCGGCGACGTCCTGCTCGACATGCTCGAGCGGAACGTGCATCATATCCCGGTGCTGTCCCCGGCCGGCGAGGTCCTGGGCGTGGTCGACGACGGCGACCTGGTCGCCGCCGAGGGGCGCAAGCCGCTCCTGCTGCGCCGGGCCATCGCGCTGGCGGATAGCCCCGCCGACCTGGTGACCGTGGCGGCCGGGCTGAACCCGATGATCATCGCGCTGCACGACGCGCGGGTGGCGGCCGAACACGTGGCGGCGGTTCGTTCGGTCGTCCTCGACGCGCTGACCCGGCGGCTGGTCGAGCTCGCCGTCCGGGACGCCGGTGACCCGCCCGTGCCGTTCACCTGGTTCGCGCTCGGCAGCCTGGCCCGCCGCGAGGCGGTGCCGTCCTCTGACGTAGACAGCGCGCTGGCCTGGGGGGACGAAAGCGGCAGACCGGAGGCGAGCGGCCAGGTGGCCGGCTACCTGGGCCGGGTGGCCCAGGCGGTGGACGAGGGACTGCGGGCGTGCGGGCTATCACCCGACGCCCACGGCGCGAGCGCGGCCAACCCGCTGTTCGCCCGGTCGCTGGCCTCCTGGCATCGGGCGGCGCGGAGCCTGTCCGAGGACCCCACCCAGGAGAAGGCGCTGATCCTGGTGTCGGTGATCACCGACAGCCGCCCGGTGTGGAGCACCGGGGGATCGGTCATCGGCGGGTTGTGGGAGGCGCGGCCGTACCCGGATCATCCCGACCTGCTGCGGCTGCTGGCCCGCTTCGCCCTGTCGTTCCGGCCGCCCACCGGGTTCCTGCGCGACTTCGTGGTCGAGCACTCGGGCGAGCGCCGCGGCCAGCTTGACATCAAGCACGGCGGGCTGATCCCGATCGTCGACCTCGCCCGCTGGGCCGGGATGGCGGCCGGGATCGCGAGCGCCTCGACCCTGGAGCGGCTGCGCGCCGCCGAGGCGGCCGAGACGATGGAGAGCCCGGAAGCGCGCACGCTGATGGAGGCGTTCGGCTTCATCTTCTCGCTGCGCCTCGATCATCAGGTCGAGCAACTGCGACGCGGCCAGCCGCCGGACGACTTCATCGACCCCAAGACGCTGAACCCGCTGGCGCGGTCCTACCTCAGGGAGGCGTTCCGCGCCGTGGCGTCGGTGCAGGCGAACCTGGCGGCCGAGCTCTCGCTCGGGGTCCGCTGGGGCTGAGTCACACCGCGGTGCTGGCCGGCGCCGGGCTGGGGGACGGCGGCTGGCTCGGCGACCGGTTCAGCGCGGCCCACGTCAGGGGTCCCACGATGCCGTCCACGGACAGGTGGTGCGCGGTCTGGAAGGCCTTGACGGCCGCGAGCGTGAGCGGCCCGAAATCGCCGTCCACGACCAGCATCGCGCCCCAGGCGTTGAGCCGCGTCTGAAGCGTCTCGACCGGCGCTCCGGTGTCCCCGTCCTGCAGCATGGGCTCACCACCCGGCTGGGCGCCGGTCGTGACCTGGCTCTGGAATTCCGCCAGGTTCCCACGGTAGGCGTTGAAGTCGACCCCGTTGACTCCGTGCAGGGTGGCGTCATCGGTGTACTGCCAGATGACGGGGACCATGCCACCGTAGGACTCCCAGCCCGGCCCAGAGTCGCTGTAGCTGGTGTAATTCGACGAGACGAGCAGCAGGCCCAGCTCGATGACCGGTGCCAGCGACGGGCTGGCCAGGCTAGCCCAGTACCACCTGGGGAGGTACAGCAGGTTGATGACCCCGCCATGCGCCCGGTACCGGCTGACGAAATTCACGGCGTCGGCCACCGAAGGTTCGGACGTGATGCCGTTCAGGGTTTCGGTCTCCATGTCCAGCATTAGCGGCGTCGAGCCGACGACCGAAAAGGCGTGGTCCGCCTGGCCCGCTCCGTTGCCTGCCTGCAGGAAGTGATACGCGCAGAAAAACGCGCCCGCCTCATGGGCGCGGATCTTGGCCGGGCCGTAGTCAGGATTGGTGTAGTTCGTCCCTTCGGTGGCCTTGACCATGGCGATGGGGACGCCGGAGAAGCTGACCCCCGCCTGGAAGCTGGCAACGTCCGGATAGAAAATGGTCATGTCACTCTCGCCTTTCACGAGCCCACGCTGACCGGGTGCCCGGAGAATTGCGCCGCCTCAGTCTCCCCGCCCGATCCTTTTACCTCATAGAGGGGGGTCGCGGTTACTTGATACAGCGGCGGTTCCATTCCCGGGCGAGCAGCGCGTAGGAGCGGACGCGGTCGGCGTGGTCGTGGGTGATGGTGGTGATAATCAACTCGTCGGCGCCGGTGGCTTCCTGGAGTTGCTCGAGCCGGTCGGCGACCTGGGCCGGGGTGCCCACGAACTGGGTGTCCAGCCGGTCGGCGACCAGGTCCCGATCAGCGTCGGTCCAGACGTGCGCGCGGGCCTCGTCCGGGGCCGGGAAGGCGATCGCGCCCTCGCCGGAGCGGATGCTGCACACCCACGGGCCGTAACCGGCCGCCAGATCCCGCGCGGTGGCCTCGTCCGGCGCCACCACCACGTCGGCGGAGACGCTGACGTAGGGGCGAGCGAGCTGTTCTGAAGGCCGGAACGCGGCCCGGTAGCCATCGACGGCCTCGATCACCGTCGCCGGGCTGACGTGATAGTTGGCCGCGAACCGGAGCCCGTTCGCGCCGGCGACCTCGGCGCTTTGGCCGCCGCTGCTGCCCAGGATCCACACCTGGACGTCGGCGCCCTCCCCCGGGATGACGTGCGCCTCGACGCCTTCGAGCGACCGGTAGGTGCCGCGGAGCAAGGCCAGTATGTCGCTGACCTGCTCGGCGTAGTCCTGGGACTGCGCGCCGGGTAGCTGCAGCAGCGTCTTCTGCAGGTGGAAGCGGGGCGTCCCGAGCAGATGCTCGACGGAGAACCGGGGCGGGATCAGCAGCCCGTTCGGCGTCCTGGTGTTTTCTTTTCCTGGCGCACCGGCCAGGGCAGGTTCGCGCTGTCGCGGCCGCCCGCCGGAGCGGCCGAGGCCAAGATCGAGGCGGCCGGGGTGCAGGGCGTCGATGAGGCCGAATTCCTCCACCGTGGCCAGTGCGGTGCGGTGCCCCATTTGAACCGCACCGGATCCGATCCGGATCGTCGAGGTCGCGGCCGCGGTCAGAGCCAGGACGACGGCCGGGGAGGTCCCGGCCACGCCGGGGTTGAGATGGTGCTCGGCGAACCAGTACCTGGCGTAGCCGAGGCGCTCGGCCGCTCGGGCCAGGTCGATGCTGTTCCGCAGGGCCTGGGCGGCGGTCGACCCCGAGCTGATCGGTACGAGGTCAAGGACGCTCAGTGGGGTGCCGGCCATGCGGCCTCCTTAAGCGGCTCCTGCGGGTCTGCGGGATCTTCGGGGCCTTCGGGGCCTTCGGGGCCAGGCCCAGGTGCTCGCGCAGCGTGGTGCCCTCGTAGTCAGACCGGAAGACGCCGCGATCCTGCAGCAGCGGCACCACGGCGGCGGCGAACTCGTCCAGCCCGCCCGGCGTGATGTGCGGCACGAGGATGAACCCGTCGCTGGCGTCCGCCTGAACGCTGGTGTTTATCGCCGCGGCGACGGTGGCCGGGGATCCGGTGAACGTCGGCCGACCGGTGACCTCGATGATCAGCTCGCGGATGGACAGCTTCTCCGCCTCGGCCTTGGCCCGCCACTGGGCCGCGATGGCCAGCGGATCGGAGTACATCCGCACACTGGCCCGGCCGCGGGCGATGGTGTTCTCACCCGGATCGGGATCGACGTCGGGCAGCGGGCCGTCCGGATCGTAGCCGGACAGGTCTCGGTTCCACAGCTGCTCGAGGAACTTGATCGCGGTCTGCCCGCTGACCTGCTGCCGGCGTACCTGCCTGGCCAGTTCGGCGGCGTCGGCATCGGTGTCGCCGAGCACGAAGGTCGCGGCCGGCAAGATGAGCAGCTGGTCTGGTGTCCGGCCGTACCTGGCCAGGCGGCCCTTGAGGTCCCGGTAGAAGGCCCGGCCATCGGCCAGCGCGCCGGGCCGGCTGAAGATCGCGTCGGCGCTCGAGGCGGCGAACTCGCGGCCCTCGCCGGAGTCGCCGGCCTGGAAAATGACCGGCCGGCCCTGCGGGCTGCGGGGCACGTTGAACTGGCCGCTGATGTCGAAGTGCGCGTCGTGGTGCTCGAATGCGCCCGCGTTCGCCTCAGTGAGGAACTGGCCGCCGACCTGGTCGGCGCTGATCTCGTCGCCGTGCCAGGAGTCGAAGAGCTCCCAGGTCGTCTGCAGGAACGTCCTGGCTCGCTCGTACCTAGCCTGCTGCGGCAGGAAGCCACCGCGCCTGAAGTTTTCGCCGGTGAACGCGTCCCAGGAAGTGACCACGTTCCAGGCCGCCCGGCCGCTGGACAGATGGTCGAGGCTGGCGAACTGACGCGCTACCTCATACGGCTCGTTGAAGGTGGAGTTGATCGTACCGGCCAGGCCGAGCCGGTCGGTGACCGCGGCGAGCGCGGCCAGCACGGTGAAAGTGTCCGGGCGCCCGACGACATCGAGGTCGTAGATCTCGCCGTTCTGCTCGCGCAGCCGCAGACCCTCAGCCAGGAACAGGAAGTCGAACTTGGCCCTTTCGGCGGTGCGGGCCAGGTGCGCGAAAGAGCCGAACTCGATGTGGCTGCCGGAGCGCGGATCGCTCCAGACCGTGGTGTTGTTCACGCCGGGGAAGTGCGCGGCGAGGTGGATCTGCTTGACCGGTTTCGTCATGGTCGGGTGCTCCCCGCGGTGGCATAACGGTTCGTGGGCCGGGCCAGCCCGAGGAGCCCTCGCAGGGTGTCGGCCTCGTACGAGGTGCGGAACGCGCCACGCCGTTGCAGTTCGGGGACCAGTTGCCGGGCGATCGCCTCGAGATCGGCGGGAATGGCGCCGGGACGCAACCGGAAGCCGGTAAGCCCCGCTTGCTGCCAGTCCTGCAGCAGGTCGGCGAGCTGCGCGGCGGTGCCGGTGAAGACGGCCGCGTCGCTGGTGTACTCCTGCCCCGCGAGCTCATCGAGCCGGCCCTTGCGCCCAGCCGCGGCACGCTCGTCCTCGCCGAGCAACACCACCAAGTCGCCGAAGATATGGATGGGGTCGTCCGCGCGGCCAGCCGCGGCCTGGGCGGCGCGGATCTCCGTCACGATCTCCCGCGCATGGCCGGTGTCTCGCGGTGTCACATAGCCGATGTCCGCGGCCCGGGCGATGAGCTGGTAAGGCACGGTGGTGTGCCCGAGCGCGGTGACGACCGGCTGCCCTTGCGGCGGCCGTGGGGTGATCGAGGGCCCCTTGACACTGAAGTGGTCACCGGTGAAGTCGATGTAGTGAAGCTTGGCGCGGTCGATGAACCGTCCGGTCGCCGCGTCGCGGATCTCGGCGTCATCTTCCCAGCTGTCCCACAGCCGACGGATCACCTCCACGTAGTCGGCGGCCTCCGTGAACAGGTCCGCCGCCAGCGGCTGGACGGCGGGATCGGCGTGAACCCGAGCACCCCGAGAATCCCGCAGGCCGAGCGGCGGGAAGATGCGGCGGCCGAAGTGCGCGGCCTCCTGCGGGCTGGCCGAGACCCGGACCCGGACCCCGGCCCGGCCGGTGCTGACATAGTCCAGGGTCGCGATGGCCTTGGATATGTGGAACGGCTCGGTGTGCGTGACCACCACGGTCGGCACCAGCCCGATGTGGCGGGTCAGCGGGGCCACCCGGGCAGCGATGAGGACCGCGTCCAGGCGCCCGCGGACCAGGTCGGTGCGCCCGTCCGGCGTACCGTATCTCCAGGACTGCAGGCTGAGGCTGTCCTCGATGGTGACGAAGTCGAGCAGGCCTCGTTCGGCTTCGGTGATGACATCCACCCAGTAGCTGGCGGTGAACAGCTCAGCCGGACGTGCCCGGGACTCGCGCCATGCGGCGGGGTGCCAGCCGGCGCCATCGAGCGCGACGGACAGGTGCATGGCGCGAGGCGAAGCGGACGTGGCCAGGACTCACTCCCTTCCGGGTGCTTGGGCTTCCCGGGTGCTTGGGCTTTCCGGGGTGCTTGGGCTCCCGGGCTCAGGCCGCAGCGCGGACGGCGGCGACCGGGGTGTAGTGCGAGGCGTCGCCCTTGACGGAGTAGCTCTGCCTGCCGTCGATGCCGGCTGGGACGTCGCCGGCCACGGTGACGCGGTTTAGCCGCCGGGGCGCGTCGTCGTAGTTGTCGATCGCGTAGTGCTGGGTGATCCGGTTGTCGAACAGGACCAGCTGACCCGGCTCCCAGGCGACCCGCAGGATGTTCTCCGGCCGGGTCACGTAAGCCTGCAGCAGCCGCAGGATGTCCTTGGACTCCCCTGTGGACAACCCGACGATGCGCTGCGCGAACCCGCCGATGAACAAGTTGCGCTCTCCGGTCAGCGGATGCACCCGGACCACCGGGTGGGCGGTCTCGTACTTGGTGGAGAGGAAGATGGCGCGCCGCTCCCGTTCCGTTTCGTTCAGGCTCTCCGGCGGCACCGCGTAGTCGTGGTCGTTGGTGTGCACCGCCCACAGGGAGTCCGCGAAGGCGCGCAGCGGCTCGGGCAGGTCACGGTAGGCCGCCCCGGTGTTGGCGATCAGCGTCTCCCCGCCGTACGGCGGGACGATGATGCTGCGCAGCGTGCTGGCCTGCGGCGGGTTGACCACGAAGGTCACGTCGGTGTGCCAGTAGTTGACGCGGCCGTCCTCGCTGTCGACCGGCAGCACGTTGGGCTCGCCCTCGACGGCGGGCACGGTCGGGTGGGCGGAGGTCAGCGGGCCGAAGTAGCTGGCGAAACGCTGCTGGTCCTCGTCGTCCAGGCTGATGCCGCGAAAGACGAGCGCCTTGTGCTCGTTTAGCGCCGCGCGGACCGCGGCGATGGTCTCGGCGTCGAGGTCGAGGCCGGGGGTGAGGCCGGTGATCTCGGCGCCGATGCGGGCGGTGATCTTGCGGACGCCGAGCTTCGTGCTCAGGGACGTCGTGGTCATGGCGGGTCCTTCTCTCCTCGTGACGGTCGGGTAGGGGAGGGTCAGCGACAGACCGCGCTGCACACCCGCTGGAAGTCGACGTAGCGGCGAGTTTCGAAGAGCGCAGAGAACCTCATGCCGTTAACATACTAAACCGATCTTTTTAATAGAATATGACGTGAGTCACACGTGTTGCCGGGGCGCACCGGAGACGGTTTCAGGTCAACGAATCTGGCGTTCTACCTGACAATGGGTGTTGTCCGAGTCCCACATCGGTCCTGGCGCCGCGGCGAGCCGGCTCGAGGTTCCATCGAAACGCCCAGAGCCGGCTCAATGTTCCATCGAGCCGGCCAGATTCGGCAGAACACCACATTCATTGAATTCTGGGATGGGGTGGGGTTTGCGGACGGCGACGAGCATTCTGCGCCAGATCAGCGGCCCGCCGTCCGGCCCGCGCTCGGTGCCTACGTAATGCGACCGCGGCCGGTGTCCTGCGTGATGGGTTGCGCTCGGTTTCCTACTTGATATGGAAGGCGGCGAGTCCTTCCGGGGGTTCGGGCTGGAGGGCAACGGCTTCCACGACGGCCAGACGGGGGCCGGTGTGGGCCCAGTCGAGGAGGTGGCGGACATCCTCGGGCGGGCCCTCGAAGACCGCTTCGACCCGGCCGTCGGGCAAGTTGCGCACCCAGCCGGCCACGCCGTGCTGCTCGGCGAGCCGCCGGCAGCTATCGCGGAAGAAGACGCCCTGCACCCGGCCCGAGATCAGCACCCGATAGCGCACCACAAGCAGACGGTACCCGGGCTCGGGTCGCGGTCGCCGGGCCGGGCGCGAGCGGTCGCCGGAGCGAGAACCATGGCGTGGTTCGGGAAAATCAGCTGGCCCGGGACGGAATCGCGGTCATTGCTCGCTACCGGCCGCTACCGGCCGCCGATCAGGTCGGCGGCTCGTTCGGCGATGGCCAGCACCGTCGCGGCCGGGTGGGCATTGGGGATGGTCGGCATGACCGACGCATCGGCCACCCGCAGCCCGGCGATCCCGCGGACGCGCAGCTCCAGGTCCACGACCGCGCCCGCATCCGGGCCCATCCGGCAGGTGCCGACCGGGTGGTGATAGCTGTCGATCGTGCGGCGGATGTACTGGCGTAGGCCGGCGCTGGTGCTGACGTCCGCGCCGGGCCACACTTCGGTCGTTTGCGCGTCCGAGAACGCGGCACTGGCGGTGGCCTGGCGGATCATCAGCAGTCCCGCCTCCAGCCGGTCCAGGTCGCGCCCGTCACGCAGGAACCCGGGGTCGATCAGCGGAGCCTCCTGCGGGTCCTTAGAGGCCAGTTTGACCGAGCCCCGGCTGTCCGGGGCCATCGTCGCGGCCACCAGAACATGACCCGCGGCCGGAGGCGGGTACCCGGGGCCCGGAGGCACCGGCAGCAGGATCGGGAACAGGTGCAGGTCGGGGTGGGCGCCGGCTAGCGGGCTGCGCCACGCGGCGTACACCTCCCCGTGGTTGTACTTGCTCCTGGGCAGCGGCGATACTGCCGCGAACGACGCCTTGACCACGGGGTGGTCCTGGAGGTTCTCGCCGACCCCGGCGATATCAGCCACCGGGTCGATGCCGAGCGCGCGCAGCGGCCCGGCCGGGCCGATACCTGACAGCATGAGCAGCTGCGGCGAACCGACCGCCCCGGCGCACAGGATCACCTCACCGTCGGCCTGCGCCTGGGCCGGCGCCCCGTCGCGGACGTAGCTGACGCCGGCGCAGCGGCCGTGTGCCACGTGCAGGCGGGTCACCAGGCAGTCGGTTTCGACCGTCAGGTTCGGGCGGTGCAGGACAGGCCGCAGGTAGGCGTCGGCCGGGCTGACCCGCTGCCCACCGTCGATGGCCAGATCGACCCAGGCCACGCCCTCCTGCTGCTGGCCGCTGAGATCGTCGGTCACCGGGCAGCCGATCTGGGCCAAGGCCGCGGCGAACGCGCGTGCGACCGGATGCCGGGCCGCCTCGGCCGCCGGGGCGACCCGGACC
>JBAUAY010000516.1:0-12716 GCA_049676235.1 Streptosporangiaceae bacterium | reverse complement strand
TCGCGCGCCCTGACGTACTTCGACCTCGCGCGACAGCACGGCGGCGGGTCACTCGCCAGCGCACTCGAGGGCGTCCGCGCGCGGACGCTGCTGATAGCGTTCAGCTCCGACTGGCTGTACCCGCCGTCGGCGTCGGAAGAGGTCGCAGACGCGCTCCGCGGCCTCGGCAAGCCGGTCGAGTTCCAGGTGATCGAGGCGCCGTACGGCCACGACTGCTTCCTGCTCGAAGAAGCGCGGCAGACGCCCGTCATCCGCGAGTTCCTTGGCAAGCACAGCCTGGCCGCAGTCGCGGACAGCGACTGACATCTAGCAAGATGGCCTCATGACCGATAAGCCGGCATCCAACGGGGAGGCGGCCCCCCGTAGCCGTGTCGAAGAGGACCGGGCGTTCGGATTCGAGACGCGGCAGCTGCACGCCGGGCAGCGGCCCGACCCGAATACGGGCGCGCGAGCGGTGCCGATCTTCCAGACGACCAGCTACGTGTTCGAGGACCCGGAATCAGCGGCGGCGTACTTCAACCTGCAGGAGTACGGGAACACGTACTCGCGCATCATGAACCCGACCGTCGCGGTGTTCGAGGAGCGGGTGGCAAACCTGGAGGGCGGCGCCGGCGCGGTGGCGTTCGCCAGCGGGATCGCCGCGCAGGCCGCCGCGCTCTTCACGCTGCTGCAGCCGGGCGACCACGTCGTCTCGTCCTCGGCGCTCTACGGCGGGACGGTGAACCAGTTCAAGCACCTGCTGCGCAAGATGAGCGTGGAGCTGACGTGGGTCGATCCCGACGATCTGGACGCGTGGCGGCAGGCGGTCCGCGCGAACACGAAGGCGTTCTTCGGCGAGACGATCGGCAACCCCGCCGGGAACGTGCTGGACATCGAGACCGTGGCGGCCATCGCGCACTCCCACGAGCTGCCGCTGATCGTGGACAACACGTTCGCGACGCCGTACCTGTGCCGCCCGATCGACTGGGGTGCCGACATCGTGATCCACTCAGCGACCAAGTTCATCGGCGGCCATGGCACGAGCATCGGCGGGGTCGTCGTCGAGGCGGGCACGTTCAACTGGTCCAACGGCCGGTTTCCCGTGGTTGCGGACCCGTCGCCGGCCTACCACGGCCTGCAGTTCCACGAGACGTTCGGAACGTACGGCTACCTGATGAAGCTCCGCGCCGAGACCCTGCGCGACCTGGGCGCGGCGCTCTCGCCGTTCAACGCCTTTTTGTTCCTGCAGGGGCTTGAGACGCTGTCGCTGCGGATGGAGCGCCACGTCGATAACGCGGAGGCAGTCGCGGCGTTCCTCGAGTCTCACGAACTGGCGTCGAACGTGACCTACCCCGGCCTGCCTTCGAGCAAGTACCGGCCGCTCGTGGAGAAGTACCTGCCGCGCGGGGCCGGCGCGGTGTTCTCGTTCGACTGCGCCGGCGGCCGGGACGGCGGGCAGGATCTCATCCGGGGCGTGCGGCTCTGGTCCCACCTGGCGAACGTCGGCGACGCGAAGAGCCTGATCATCCACCCCGCCAGCACGACGCACCGCCAGCTCGGCGACGACGAGTTGCGGGCGGCCGGTGTCGGGCCGGGGACGGTACGGCTGTCGGTCGGCACCGAGTCCGTCGAGGACCTGATCTGGGATCTGCAGCAGGGTTTCGCGCTCGTCGCCGCGACAGCGGGAAAGAAGGTGGCGACGGCATGACCGATCTCGCGCGGTACCAGGACCCGTTGACGATCCAGCGCGTGCTCCACACCGCGAACACGATCGCGATCGTGGGCCTGTCGAACAACGAGCTGCGGGCCAGCTACTTCGTTGGCTACTACCTCAAGCGGCACGGCTACCGCGTGATCCCCGTGAATCCCCGCGAGAGCGAGATCCTCGGGGAGACATGCTACGCGAGCCTGCTGGACGTGCCCGTGCCGGTGGACGTCGTGAACGTCTTCCGCGCGCCGGACGCACTGCCGGGGATCGCACGGGAGGCCGTGGCGATCCACGCCGGCGCCCTGTGGTGCCAGTTCGGCGTGATCAACGCCGACGGCGCGCGGATCGCCGAGGACGGCGGCGTGACGGTGATCATGGACCGCTGTCTAAAGGTTGAGCACGCGCGTTACGTGGGCCGGATGCACTGGCTCGGCTTCAACACGCAGCGCATCACCTCCGTCCGCACCGGGCTCCAGTAGCTGACCAGAGGCCAGAGCCCTCCTGATCAGGCCTGCGGCCCGGCGGCCTGCCTCTGGTCAGCCGGGCCGACCAGAGCGCGGGTCACGGGCACGGGGTTCTTGAACAGGTCGAGGACGGGACAGTGCTCGTCCACGGCAGCCGCGAGTTCTTGATAGCGCCCGGGGCTTTCCGGCCCGCTGACAGTGACCTCGACGCGGACCGCGGAGAAGCCAGGCCGCACGGCGTCATCGAAGCCGAAGAACCCACGAATATCCAGATCCCCTTCCACCCGCACGGTAAGTGAGTCGAAGGCGATACCGAGCTGTTCCGCCCAGAACCGGTAGGTGATGGCCTGGCATGACCCGAGCGAGGCCAGCGCGTACTGCACAGGGTTCGCCGCCACGTTGGCACCGCCGAGCGCGGGCGGCTCGTCGACCTTGAACGTGTGCGCCCCGGTCCGGACATCGACCTCGGTGACACCGACCAGCTTTCCCTGCGCGGCGAAGACAGCCCGTGCGTTCGCCGCGTCGTCGGCGACCGCCTTGCGCTTGTCCGCGATGAGCGTGCTGAGCGACACTCCGGCCTCCTTGGGTGAGGGCAGCTTCCGGGTGAGGGGTCTAGGGGGAACTGACCAGGTTTCTCGCTCCGAGCAAGTCGCGAGAACCTGATGAGGTCACAGCAGCCGACTGAGACTCGGGTCCGGTCGGCCGCGCGCCCTCATACAGGGACTCTTGCAGCCGCTGCGCCGGAACCCGGATGTGTGCGGCCGTCAGCTCGCAGGCCTCATCCATGTCTCCCAGCCGGACCGCGGTCAGGATGGCGCGATGCTCAGATACCGAGCTTTCCAGGCTGCCCCGCAACGCGAGTGTCCGGGCCTGGAACCGGCTGATCTCGCCCTCAAGCCGGTGGTGTACCTCCTGCAGCTTGGTATTGCCGCTGAGCTGGCAGAGCAGCTCGTGAAAGGCGACGTTCGCGGCGAAGAATTCGGCGACTCGGTCCTCCCTGGCGAACTCGGCCATGCTGTTAACCAGCTCGTCCAGGCGGGTCAGGTCGGACTCCGTGGTCCTCGGGACGGCGAGGCGCACGGCCATGACTTCCAGCGCCTCCCGGACCTGGTAGGCATCGATGAGTTCCTGCGGGGTGAGCGAACGGACCTCCGCACCTCGGCGTGGCCGGACGGTCACCAGTCCCTCAGCCGCCAGCCGGCCCATGGCCTCCCGGATCGGTCCCCTGCTGACGGCCAGTTCACGCGATAGTGCGGCCTCTGACAGCTCGGCCCCGGGGGGAAGCTGGTCCTCCAGGATCTGCTGTCGCAAGTGTCTGTATACCCGCTCGCACAGCGTGAGGTTGTCGAACACCGGTGCCACATGATCACCTTATCGCCGCTTTTACCCATTGCTTACGGATCAAGCGGCTTTGTATGATGTGAAGAGTTAACAGTCAAAAGCTAACACGTTGGTAACGCGACGGACGAGCACTATCAACGCGATCCCCTGTCGTGCCCGGTCGGCCCCTGTGGCCAGTGCAACCAGTGGCGCGGCGAAGGATCCCGCCTAAGCCTTAGATCATTTGCGGGATAGGGAGCATGCCATGCGAGATCCGGATTTCACCCTCGCGGGCGGGCCGACCACTGTTTACCCCCAAGTGCTGGCCGCACTCGGCAAGCCCGTCATGCACCACGGCGACCCTTCGTTCCTGGAGTGCTTCCGGCGCACGGAAGCCAAGGTGGGCCAGGTTTTCGGCACCAGCAACGAGATCATCCTGCTGCAGGGCGAGGCCCTACTCGGCCTCGAGGCCGCGGCGCGCTCCCTGGTCCGCCCCGGCATGCCCGTACTGAATCTGGTCTCCGGCGTCTACGGCCACGGGATGGGCCTATGGCTGAAGAGCTTCGGGGCTGAGCTCCACGAGCTCAGTGTTCCGTACGACGAGGTCGCCGACCCGGAGGAGGTCGGTGAGTTCCTCGACGCGCACCCGGAAATCGAGCTGCTGTGCGTAGTGCACTGCGAGACTCCGTCGGGCACGCTGCACGACTGCTCCCGTATCGGCCCGATCGCGCGGGCCCATGGTGTCCTGACCCTGGTGGACTGCGCGTCCTCATTCGGTGGCATGCCAGTCGACCCGGATGCCTGGCAGCTTGACGTGTGCGTCGCTGCCCCGCAGAAATGCCTCGGCGCCCAGCCGGGGATGTCACTCGTGACCGTGAGCCCGCAGGCATGGGCGGCCATCGAACGCAATCCGCTGGCCCCCCGCGACTCGTTCCTGTCACTGCTGGACTGGCGCGACCACTGGCACGGGAAGGGGCGGTTCCCCTATACCCCCTCGGTCAGCGACGTCTACGGTATCGAAGCCGCCTGCGACCTGTTCCTCGAGGAGGGGCGCGAGGCCGTCTTCGCCCGGCACGAGACCGCAGCGCGCGTGTGCCGGGCCGGCATCGTGGCGATGGGTCTTCGGCTCTGGCCCGCCCGCGAGGCCATCATGTCGGCCTGCGTCACCGCCGTAGCGGTTCCCGCCGGCCTCGACCAGGCGGCCGTTTGCGGCCATGTGCGAGCGCGGTACGACGTGATGATTTCCGACAGCGAGGGCGCGGGGAATCTCGTGCGCATCGGACACATGGGACCCACCGCGAGCGCATTTCATCCGGTTGTGGGGCTGGCGGCGCTCGGCAGGTCCCTAGCCGATCTCGGCGCAGAAGTACGAATCGGGGACGGTGTAGAGGCCGCGCTCTCAGTGCTCGCAGAAAGCAGAGGGCTCGCAGAAAGCAGAGGGCTCGCAGAAATGGGCAGAGGGCTCGCAGAAAGCAGGAGGACACAGGCATGACATCCACCGGCGAAACCATCCCGCCTGGCACCACGCTTCGAGCGGCGGAGATTGAAATCAACTCCATCCAGCCCATCCCGGATAGCGAGCGTCACGGCACCATCGGGCAGCAGTGGCGGCTGTGGTACGCGTGCAACGCGAACTTCTTCTGCATCGTTCTCGGGTCGTTCGCCGTCCTGCTCGGCTTGAACTTGTTCTGGGCCATCGTCGGCATCGTCATCGGGTCAGTGATCGGCGGAGTACTGACCGGCCTGCACGCCGTCCAGGGCCCGCGACTCGGCGTCCCGCAGATGATCCAGTCCCGGGGCCAGTTCGGCTTCTACTTCGGTGTGGTCCTGTTCCTGATGGGGATCTTGCTGGACGTCGGGTACATGGGCGGCGGCCTGGTCGTCGGCGCCCAGTCCCTTCAGGGAGTGATCCCCGGGCTACCGATCCAGGCCTGGATCGTGATCTTCGCCGTGCCGTGCGTGGCCCTGGCGGTCTGGGGGTACCGGTTGATTCACGCGGTTCAGCCGTACCTGGTCGTGATCATGACTGGTGTCTGGATCGCCATCCTTTGCCTGGTCATCACCTCCGGCGATCATCTCGCCAAGGGGATGGGCGGCACTCACCTGGCCAGTTTCCCGATCTTCCTGGTCGTGGTCGGGCTGTTCTTCATGAACCAGCTCAGCTGGGCCATCTACGTTTCTGACTACTCCCGGTACATGCCCAAGAACACTAACGGGCCGCGGATTTTCGCCGCGGTGGCCGTCGGCTCCACCGTGTCCACCGTGGCGTTCTGCTCGCTCGGTGCGTGGGTCACCGCCATCGCCCCTACCGCGGCGTCCCCGGTGACCGTCATCGCGAGCGTCGCGGGCAAGTGGGTGCTGTGGTTCTCGGCCCTGTCACTGGTGGCCGGGGCGGCGATGAACGCCTACACCGGCATGCTTTCCTGGGATTCGGTCCGTTCGACCTGGCAGCAGGTGAAGCTGTCCCGCCTCGCCCGCGTGCTCGGGGTTCTGCTGATCTCCGGGATAGCGGTTGTGCTGGCGTTGCTGGGCTGGCGGTCGTTCGTGACCACGTTCAGCAACTTCCTCAGCGTCTTGCTGTTCGTGTTCGTGCCATGGTCGCTGATCAACCTGGTCGACTTCTACTGGGTGCAGCGCGAGCGCTACGACGTAGCCTCGTTCTACGACCCGCGCGGCATCTACGGTGGCTGGCGGTGGGTCGCGGTCATCCCCTACCTCATCGCACTCGGCCTCGAGTTGCTGTTCGTGGACCAGACGGACCTCAAGGGCCCGCTGGTGAACGCCCTCGGCGGTGCCGACATCTCCTGGATCGTGGGCGCGATAGTGGCCGCCGTCGGGTACCTGATCGCGGTCCGCATCGTCGGCCGTGGCGCCGAGGCGCCCGTAGAGGAGCTGACCGGGGCGGCCAGCTAGCTGGCGGGCGGGCCAGGCTGGCGGTTCACTGAACAGCCACCCGGCTAGGTACCGGATCACGGGGTCCCAGCTACCCGGTGGTCACAATGAGACAACATGGCGGAACAGGGGTCAGGGCCAGAGCAGCTGCGTGGTCCAGCCGTCTCCGGCGCGCCGGTAGCGCAGCCGGACGTGGCGCCGCTGCGGGTCGCCCTGCCAGAACTCGGCCTCCTCGGCGGTCAGCGCGTACAGGGTCCAGCCCGGGGCGATCAGCCCCGGGTCGGCGGTGACCCGGGCCTGGGCCTGGCGGAAGGCCCGGTCGAGTTCGGCCAGGTCATCGAGCGGCTCGGACTGGCGCCCGATCAGCGCCTCGGCCCGGGAGGCGGCGGGCCGGGCCAGGAAGTCGGCGGCGCTGGCCTGCCTGCCCGCCGGGACGGCCGGGCCGCAGATGCGGATCTGGCGTCCTTGCTGGGGCCACCAGAACGAGACGGCGGCGTGCGGGTTGACGGCGAGGTCCCGGCCCTTGCCGCTGGCCGTGCCGGACGCGAAATACCAGCGGCCGTCACCGTCGACGTCCTTGCAGATCAGCACCCGGGATGAGGGGCGCCCCCGGTCATCGGCGGTGGCCAGGGTCATGGCGTGCGGCGCGGGGACCGCGTCACCGATGGCCGCCTGCAGCCAGCGCAGGAACAAGGTGACCGGATCGTCGGGCGCCGCGTGCGGGTCGAATTCCGGCATCCCGGCCGGGAACACCCGCTGGGAGCGGAGCAGTTCGCGCAGGCCTGCTGGCTCAGCCGCCATCGGGTCGTCTCCCTTCGCCGGCCGTCCGGGCCCGGACATCCTCCAGCCTGCCACGCGCCCCGATCCCTTGTCGCATCGCCCAGGTTTGCCCCCGCCGGACTTGTCGGGCCGGCCTCTTGGCGGCCTCGCCGGGCCGGTCTACCTTGGTAGTCACAGTGAGACTACTGGACATCGGAGGGCATCAGATGAGCCTGGCGGACGACGTTAAGGTCCCGATCCGGCACGCGGATCGCTTCTTCATCGGCGGGCAGTGGGTGCAGCCCTCGTCGGACGCGACGATCAAGGTGATCGACTCGGGGACCGAAAAGCTCTTCTTCAGCGTCGCGGAGGCTCAGGCGGCTGATATCTCCAGGGCGGTGGAGGCGGCGCGGCAGGCGTTCGACGCTGGCCCCTGGCCGCGGTTGACTCATGCCGAACGGGCCGGGTACCTGCGGGCCATCGGCGCGGAGCTCAGCGGGCGGAGCGATGACATCGGCCAGATCTGGCCGCGTGAGTCCGGCGTGCTGCACGCCATCGCCCGCTTCGGCGGGGCCGGCGCGCAGGTCACCTTCAACGCGTTCGCCGATCTGGCTGGCACGTTCCCGTTCGAGGAGCCGGCCAAGCCGGCCGCCGGGGAGTTCGGCCTGCTCGTCCGCGAGCCGGTCGGCGTGGTCGGCGCGATCATCCCGTGGAACGCCCCGATGGGGCTGATCAGCAACAAGGTTGCTCCCGCTCTGCTGGCCGGATGCACGGTCATCTTGAAGTCCTCGCCGGAGGCGCCCGGCGAGGGCTATCTGATCGCCGAGGCGGCCGAGGCGGCCGGGCTGCCGCCGGGCGTGCTCAACGTGCTCACCGCCGACCGGGAGGTCTCCGAGTTGCTCGTCCGCGACCCGCGGGTGGACAAGATCACCTTCACCGGATCGACCGCCGCGGGACGGCGGATCGCCTCGATCTGCGGCGAGCGGATCGCCCGCTGCACCCTGGAGCTGGGCGGCAAGTCGGCCGCGGTGATCCTGGACGACATGGACATCGCGACGGCCGCGCAGACCTTGTCCCAAGCCGAGTGCTTCCTGTCCGGGCAGGTCTGTTCGTCGCTGACCAGGATCGTGGTGCCCAGAAGCCGTCACGATGAGCTTCTCGAGGCCCTGGCCGGCACCTTCTCCCAGGTCCGGGTCGGGGACCCGTTCGACGCCCAGACGCAGATGGGCCCGCTGGTAGCCAGCCGGCAGCGCGACCGGGTCGAGGGCTACATCGCCAAGGGCATCGCCGACGGCTTCACCCTGGCCACCGGCGGCGGCCGCCCGAAGGACCTGGACCAGGGCTGGTTCGTCGAGCCGACCGTGTTCGGCAACGTGGACAACTCCTCGGTGATCGCGCAGGAGGAGATCTTCGGCCCGGTGCTCAGCGTGATCCCGGCGCAGGACGAGCAGGACGCGGTGCGGATCGCCAACGACACCATCTACGGCCTGAATGCCTCGGTGTTCACCAACGACGTCGACCGCGCCCGCCAGGTCGCCGGGCAGCTGCGCTCCGGCACCGTCGGGCACAACGCCTTCCGCACCGACTTCAGCGTCTCGTTCGGCGGCTTCAAGCAGTCCGGCATCGGTCGTGAAGGCGGCCGTGAAGGCCTGCTGCCCTTCCTGGAAACCAAGTTCGTCATCCTCGAGGGCCGCCCCGCCGGCTACGAGGACACGACGCTGTAACGGAGACGATATGACAGCCGTAAGCGACGCCCCGGTCAGCACCCCGCTGCTTATCGCCGGCGAGGAACGAGAAGGTGGTGACGGCACGTTCCCGGTCGAGGATCCGGGACGCCGCGGAGCGGTGGTGGGCTACGCCGCCTCGGCCTCGGCCGCGGACGCCGAGGCGGCGGTACGGGCCGCCGAGGAGGCCTGGCCGGCGTGGGCAGCGCTGTCGGCGGCCGAACGCACCGCGATCACGCTCAAGGCCCTGGACGGCCTCGACGCCGACGCCGGCGAGCGCGCCGACATCCTGTCCAGGGAGAACGGGAAGGTCCGGTTCGAGGCCGCGATCGACCTGCAGGTCTTCGTCGGCCGGTTCCACCAGGCGGCCGAGTTCACCCCGGAACTCGATACCCCCGAGCGCATCGCGGGCCCGCCGTTCAACACCACGATCACGAAGCTCCCGGCCGGGCTGGTCACGATCATCTACCCGTTCAACTGGCCGCTGGCGATCCTCGCGGCCAGCCTGCCGTACGCGCTGATGGCGGGCAACACCGTGATCGTGAAGCCGCCGCCCACCGCCCCGCTGTCGTCCGTGCGGACGCTGCGGCACCTGGTACGCGCTCTGCCGCCGGGTGTGCTGAACGTCGTCACCGGCGCCGACGACATCCTGGGCCCGGTCGTGATCGGCGACCCGCGGATCAAGCACGTCTGCTTCACCGGCAGCGTCGGCGGCGGCCGCCGGATCATGACGATGGCCGCGGCCAACCTGACCAACGTCACGCTCGAGCTCGGCGGCAACGACCCGGCGATCATCCTCGGCGACGCGGACATGGACGAGGCCGCGTTCGGCCGCCTCAGCTCCGCCACGTTCATGACCACCGGGCAGGTCTGCATGGCGGTCAAGCGGCTGTACGTCCCGCGCCGCCGGTACGACGAGGTGGTCGACGGGTTGCGGGCCACGCTCGAGCCGACGCGGGTCGGCCCCGGACTCGACTCGGACACCACGATGGGGCCGCTCAACACGCAACGCCAGCGCGACTACGTCGCCGGATTGTGCGAGGAAGCGCGCGGCGCGGGAACGGAGGTACTCAGCTTCGGCGAGTACACGTCCGGGGCGGAGGGGAACTACCTGCTGCCCGCGCTCGTCCTGGACCCGGCGCCGCGCCTGAAGATCGTGGCCGAGGAGCAGTTCGGCCCCGCACTACCGGTCATTCCGTACGACAGCGAGGCCGAAGCGGTCGCCCTCGCCAACCAGACCTGGTCCGGGCTGTGCTCCTCCGTGTGGTCGGCCGACACCGAGCATGCCATGAAGATCGCCGGGCAGCTCCGCACCGGCGTCACCTTCTTCAACAACCACAACGCCACCGCGGTCGACGAGCGCGCGCCGTTCGGCGGGTTCAACGCCAGCGGCGTCGGCCGCGAACTCGGCCGGCCGGGGCTGCACGAATTCACCGAGACCCACGTCATGGCCGTCCCGTCCGGGGGCTAGGAGAAGTCCGGAGCATCGCCAACGACCACAAGCTGTTCACCGGCCGCGAGCTGGAGCGACCGGCACCACCGCACGCACGGCCGCCGGCGGTGGAAAGGCGCACAGCGCCTCGCCCGCGGCCCTATTTTCGGGTTTACGTCAGTGCCTGGCGTTAGTCATTAACACCGAGCGCTTCGAAGACGCGGAGCGGGTCGAGGTAGTCCCGCCAGTGGATGATCTTACGATCCTTGATCGTGACGACTGAGATGTAGTGGTTGCCGTAAGGCCGTCCGGTCGCGACGGCCCTGCCTTCTGACGCGTACTCAAGCGTGACAGTGGAGTCATCGGCTCGGTGGGTCCGGAGGTCGAAGCAGCGATCGAGGAAGAATGCGTTCTGGTAGCCGCGGTAGAGGCCGATCAGGTTGTCGCGTCCTACGATCCGGCGGGGATAGTCGGGAACAGTGATGATGAACTCGAAGACGACGTCGTCGGCCAAGAGGTCAAAGAAGTGGCCGCCGTCGACCAGTCCGGCCAGCCCGTCTTCGATCACCCGGAAGAACGGCTCCAGGGCCTGGAAGTCCTCGATCCTGTCCACGGTCATCGTCGGTAGTCCTTCGTCTAGCGTCCGGGCAGCGCCTGCGGGCACGGCATACCGCCATCGGCACACCGTCCAGGCGGGAATTGCCCGGCGCCGGGGTCAGTGATCCACGATCCTCGGCGGGGCGGGCCTTCGCTGGGTGCGGTTCCACCATAGCGAGAGCGCTACCGCCGCGGCGACGAGCAGGCCGCCGCCGGCCGCGAACCACGAGGCGATGTCGATGTGCTTACGGACGACCGTGAAGGCGGCGGGCAGCCTGGCGAGCGCCCTGCTGAGCTGGTCGGCATCTTGCGCGCGGAAGAACGTGCCGCCGGTGGTCCGGGAGATCTGCATGAGCGCGCCATAGTCGGCGTCGAATGGGTTGCCGTTCCCGCCGGGTCGGCCGCCGAACCCGCCGAAGCCTGCGCCGCCGAATCCGCCGAACTGTGCGGAGCTGCACGCGAGCGGCGCGGGATTATCGGTGCCGTAGCCGATCGTGAAGACGCGCACGCCCCGGCCGGCGGCCTCCTTCGCTGCGGTCTGCGGGTCGATCCCGCGGTTGTTCGAGCCGTCGGTGAGCACGACGATCACGTCGTCGGCGTAGCCGGCGCCGCGTGCGCGGGAGACGGTCGCGCCGGTCGGCGCGACCGACGGGTCGACCTGCGCGATGGCGTCGAGCGAGGTCACAATGCCCTCGCCGATGGCGGTGCCGAACGAGGTAGTGAGGCCACCGAGCGCGCTGAGCAGCTGCTTCGTGTCCGCGGTGGGCGGGACGAGGACGACGGCGGTACTCGCGAAGGCGACGAGGCCGATGCGCGGGCCGCCCGTCTGGGACTTGATGAAGGCGCTGGCCGCTTGCTCGGCGGCGGTGATCCGGTTCGGCTTTACGTCCGTGGAGCACATGGAGCCCGAGACGTCCAGGGTGAGCATGATCGTCGCGGACGACGACGCGACTGGTACGGTCGCCTGCGGGCGGGCAGCACCGACCGCAAGCACGGCCAGGCCAAGCGTCAGTAGCGCTGCGGGGATGCGCCGCCGCCAGCGCGAGCGGCCCGGCATGGCTGCCCGGACGAGCGCGATCGAGGTCACCCGGACCACGGCGCGCCTGCGCCTGAGCCGTGCCAGCCACCAGACGGCGAATACCAGCGGAATGACGAGGAGCGCGAGCAGCGCCCACGGCCAGGAGAAGGACACTCAGACCACCCGGCCCGAACGGGTTACGGTGAGCACGGCCCCCGCGGCGAGCAGCGCGAGGGCTAGGGCGATGAACGCGCCGGCCAGCGGCAACGGCTCGTTCGTGACGGTGAGCCTCAGGTTGATGGACGAGGCGATCCCGTCGAGCTCGCTCGCGTCCGATGCTGGATGGTACGTGCCACCGGTGGCCTGCGAGATCGATTTGAGGGTGGCTTCGTCGAGCGCGGTGAACAGGTGGTAGCCATCCACGTCGACCGTGGTGCCCGTGGTGGTGCCGACCCCGACGGTGTCGATGTGCACACCGGCCTTCTCGGCAACCGAGGCAGCCGCGTCGATGCCGCTGCCGGTACCGGGGCCTCCGCTGGTGGCCCCGGATTCGTCCTGCCCGTCGGAGAACAGCACGATCGTGGCCGAGGGCCAGTAGCCGATGTTCGGCGCGCTGCCGTCGCGGCCGACAGTGACCGTTCTGTGCGTCATCGCCGATAGCGAGGCGAGGACGGCGTCGCCGAGCGACGTGCCGCCGCCGGCCGCCAGCCGACGGACCGCAGCCGAGACGGTCGCGTGATCGGCAGTCGGCAGGGCGGCCTCGAGGCCGCCCTGGTGGAACGCGACTACGCCGATGTCCACGCTGTCCGGCTGGGCGTTGATA
>JBAUAY010000515.1:0-9680 GCA_049676235.1 Streptosporangiaceae bacterium | reverse complement strand
TCTTGACCGGGTCCGGCTTGTGGCTCTCGTTGCCGATGCGGTCGGGCAGGTGCTGGGTGAGGGTACCGCCGCGGGCCACGTTGAGGATGTGCATGCCGCGGCCGATGGCCAGGAAAGGAAGGTCGGCGTCTATGGCCGCTCGCGTGAGGATCAGCTCGAACCTGTCCCTCCGGTGATCCGGCAGGTCCGTCTGCTCGTGCGGCGCCTCGTCGTACAGCGAGGGGTCGACGTCCCGGCCGCCGGCCAGCACCAGGCCGTTAAGCCCGGCGATCAGCACGGGCACGGAACTCGCGGGTACGGGCGGCAAGATGACCGGGGTCCCCCCGGCGCGCTCGACGGCTCGCGCATAGCTCACCGGCGACAGCACAGCCTCGCGAATCCAGTTGCCCCACCGGGCGGCCTCAAGCTCCCCGGTGATGCCGATGATCGGCCGCCCCATCCGTCCTCCTGCACGTAAGGTTCCATGCCCATAATGGCCCATCATGCCCACGTCAGGCCTGTCCACTGCGAAATTCTCTAGCGCCGGTTAAACCCGACTTCCAGGAAATGCGGGAACTCGGGCGGAATACGCCCTAGTCCTGCAGGTACCGGCCGAAGAACGCGAAGATCCGCTGCCAGGCGTCCTCGGCCGCCTCCTTGTCGTAATTCAGCCGCGCCAGCGCAGCCAGCGGCGCCATCGCGGCCGGCTTGGGACTCATGAAGCTATGCCCGGCCGCCGGGTACACCTTCACATCGTGCGGTACCCCCAGCGTGGTCAGCGCGGTCTCGAGTCGTTCCGGATGGGCCGTGCCCATCGGGTCCCGACCGCCGTAGCTGGCCACAACCGGGCAGGAACCCGCGAGCACCGCTTCGGCGTCCGAGGGGACCTCGCCGTAGTTGACCGCTGCGGCAGCATACTGCCCGCGCGGCGCGGACAGCAGCGCAAAGCCGCCGCCCAGGCAGAAGCCGATCACGCCGGTCCTGCCGGTGCAGTCCGGACGCTCGGCCAGCCACCCGCGGCACACGTCCAGGGTGTCGAATGCGGGCCCCGATCCGGCGTGCAACTGCCGGATCATGCTGCGGATGCAGCGCAGCCAGGACCTACCCTCGTACAGGTCGGGCGCCAGGGCCAGGTAGCCGAGCGCGGCCAGCCGGTCCGCGTGGCCCCGGATGTCCGCGTTCAGGCCGAAGGCCTCGTGGATCACCACCACGCCCGGCCACGGACCAGGCGAGCCGACCGGAATCGCCAGGTAGGACGCCGATTCACCAACGGTCACGTCAGGCACTGTATTGTCCCGTTCGTCTCCAGGGCGCTTTTCAGGCGGCCCTTCGGCTCGCTCATACTTTGCGCCAGCCCGGCATCCAGGTTCCGTCGGTCACCGTGTAGTCGCCGAACAGGGCCGGCGCCTCCGCCCGCATCAGCTCGCCGATCTTCCCGAAGACCAGGCGGATCTCTTCCTCGGCCCCCTGGTCGGTCCGCGCCTCGATGGTGTGCCGTAGGGTGCGGATGTTCGCCGTCCACACCAGCCCGGTGGCCAGGCCCTCGGGCGCGAACCGGCGCATGAACGAGGTCTTGGCCTTCTTCTCGTGCATCTTGGTGTCGTCGTCGTCCAGCCCGAAGTGCCCGGCCATCCACTGCTGGAACTGCTCAAGTTCGGTAAGCAGCGCGGTCGCCTGCTTCATCAGCTCCGCGTCCTCGCGCGCCCAGTCGGGGAACCAGAACGGCAGCTCATTGAGCCGGACGTAACGCAGCGACTCCTGCGAAACCGCCGTCCCCGGCCGGTGGCGAACTACTTCGTGGGTCAACACGCGCGATACGTTGTGCAGCACGAAGGTGAAGCTGACGTGCTCGAGCACCGAGCCGTGCTGCTGCCGCAGGATGTTCTGCAGGTACGCGTCCTGGTCGTCGCGGACCTTGCGGACGTTCGGGTTAAGCCCCGGCTCCCAGGAGCGGTAGCACATCTTGCCCGCGAACTCGGCGAGGTCCTGGGCCTCGAGCTGGCCGCGGTCGATCCGCTCCAGCCAGCGCTCACCGCCCACCTCGCGGAGGTACGCCGCCATCGCCTCGTAGTCGACCTTCGGCCGGGCGACCAGGAAAACCTCGGGTTCTACGCTCCTCATGGCACAGCACACTACAGCGGACCGCCTGCTTTCTCCCGGGCACGACACAGGTCAAGGACGTTGGCGATGATCTGGTGCCCGGACCGGCCGGCCGCGGTCAGGATCGACTCGGGGTGGAACTGCACCGCCCACCGCCCGGCCTCGTCGTCCTCGATCGCCATCACCACGTCCGCCCCGTCCGGCGACCGGAGGGACGCGGTCACGGCGAACCCGCCGCGGACCTCGCTGGCCGGCGCGTACAGGCTGTGGTACCGCCCAGCGGTGAACTCGCCGGGCAGCCCGGACAGCAGTGGGCTGCCGGACGCTCGCACCAGCCCGGGCTTGCCGTGCGCGGGCTCGGGCAGCAGGGACAGCGCGCCGCCCGCGTGCTCCACCATGGCCTGCAGGCCCAGGCAGACGCCGAAGGTCGGCAGGTGCCGCGCGTACACCTCGTCCAGCAGCGCGGCGCAGCCGAAGTCGGCGGGCCGGCCCGGGCCGGGTGACATGACGACCAGGTCCGGCGCGTAGGAGTCGAGCAGCGCGGGTGAGAACCCGAACCGCAGCGTGAACACCTCGGCGCCCTGTTGCCTGAAGTAGTCGCCGAGGGTGTGCACGAACGAGTCCTGGTGGTCGACCAGGAGGATCCTCGGGGCGTAATCGCGCGCTGCGACCAGCACACGCTCGCTGACGACGTGGGCGTCACCCGCCGCGATCCGGCTGGCCTCGTCCAGGGTCTCGAGCAGGGCGCGCGCCTTGATCTGGGTCTCTTTCTCCTCGGCCGCGGGCACCGAGTCATACAGCAGCGTCGCGCCTGCCCGCACCGCGGCGATCCCGCCGGTGATGTGCGCGGTGCGCAGGGTGAGCCCGGTGTTCATCGATCCGTCGAAGCCGACCTTGCCGACGGCCCCGCCGTACCAGCGGCGCGGGGTCTCCTCGTGATCCTCGATGAACTGCATGGCCCAGGTCTTCGGGGCGCCGGTTACGGTGACCGCCCACATGTGAGTAAGGAACGCGTCGAACGCGTCGAACCCGGGCCGGAGCCGGCCCTCGATGTGATCGACGGTGTGGATGAGGCGGCTGTACATCTCGATCTGCCGCCGGCCGATCACCCGCACCGAGCCGGGCACGCAGACCCGTGCCTTGTCGTTGCGGTCGACGTCGGTGCACATGGTCAGCTCGGACTCCTCCTTGGCCGAGCCGAGCAGGGTGGCGATGTTCGCGGCGTCCTCGAGGGTGTCCTCACCGCGCGCGATCGTGCCCGCGATCGGGCAGGTCTCCACGCGGTCTCCGGTGACCCGGACGTACATCTCGGGTGACGCGCCGACCAGGTACTCCCCCTCGCCCAGGTTGAACAGGAACTCGTACGGGGCCGGGTTGCGCTGCCGCAGCAGTTCGTAGAACGCGGCCGGCGACGCGCACCGGCCGTAGAACACGTGGCCGGGCACGACCTCGAACAGGTCCCCGCAGGCGAACCGCTCCCGGGCCTCCTCCACGACCCGCGCGTAGCTCCCCGGCCGCGGCTGAGGAGGCAGTTCTTGATCCCGAACGAGCGGCGGCGCCTGCCCCGTTCCGGTGCTTGCGGTCTGGCGGCCGAACCCGGCGGTCGACACTCCGCCCACCTCGAAGTCATAGGAGTACCTGACCGCTTCCTCGCGCTGGCGGTCCAGGACCCAGATCTCATCCGGCAGGTGCAGCACCAGGTCGCGCTGGGTCGCGGGACGATCCAGCCGGCGCCGGACCGGCTCGAACTGGAACGCCAGGTCATAACCGAACGCCCCGTACAGGCCCAGGTGCGGGTCCTCGCACCCCAGCGCCGCCGTGATCTCCCGCAGCGCGGTGAACACCGTCGGCCTGCGGCTGCGCTCCTCCTCGGTGAACTCCCGGTCGTCCTCACCGATGACGACGGTGTCCTCGTCCACGGGTTCGCCGGTCTTCAGTAGGGCCGCGCGGAGCACCGGCAGGAGCACGCGCCCGCGGTCGTTCAGCGCCCGCACGGTGACCCGCCTGCCGGTGGCGACGATCTCTGCGCACGGGTCGGCGTAAGCCATGTGCCAGCGGCTGTACCGTCCGGGGTACTCCATGCCCGAACTCATCACGCCACCGCGGCGCTGGTCGACGAGCGCCGCGATCCGGCCGAGTTCGGCGGGATCGAACGGCGTGGCGGTGCGGGTGACCCGCACGCCATCGCGGGTCTTCATCTCGGTACGTTGGGCGTCCACGGTGGCCCCTCAGGTTTCAGGCCCGGAGACGGCCGGGAAACAGAAAAGCGGCCGCCGTTCCTGGGCGGTCGCTTGCGATGGAACGCGAATCAGCACGCCGCCTAGGGGCGGCGCCACCACTGGAGGCGAGCTGTCTGCGTCACGAGGCCTAGCGTAGCGGATCGTCGGCCGCCCTCGTCAGCGGGGGCACGGCGGGATACCTAGGACGGGGGGCAGGCTGAGTGCAGGTCCGGCATCCGCCAGGCGGAGGCAGCGGCCGCGATGACCTGAGCCGCACCGCGCAGGTCCCGCTGGGATCCGCCCGCCAGCCCGGCCAGCTCACGGTCCGGGACCGGGCCGCTGGCCAGGAACGCCTCGATCATCTGCTGTACCGAGTGGTCACCGAGCAGGCCGCCGTGGAAGGCGTCGATGAAGATCACGTTCTGCGGCCAGGGGCAGGCGGGCAGTGTGACCGCGTCGGCGAGCGGGACGACCGCGAGCCAGGGCCGACCGGTATCGCGGCTGACCTGGGCGAAGTAGCTAGCGCCGACCTCGCTCACCGACTCGATCAGCGCCTGGGCCCCCGCGCGCCCGTAGGGTGACATGCCGCCGACCAGGTCGTTCAGCGTGGTCAGGGCGGCGCCGGGCACGGTGTCGACCCCACCCGCCTGGCCGGGCTCGATGATGGGACTGAGCAGGACCACCGACCCGATCGGCACGTGCGGATGCCGGGCCAACATCGCGTACAGGCCGAGCGTGCCCTCGCTTTCCGCCACGATGTCCACCGGCGTGCGGGCCTGCTGGTACAGCTTGTCCACCTGCGCGGCCATCCGGTCGCCGAGCACCTGGATGGGCAGATCCCCGGCACGTCCGTAGGGAATCGGCTGCCCGGCGGCGTTCAGGCCGACGTAGGAGAACTGGCGGACGAGCAGGTTTGGTTCGGCGGCGCGCAGGGCGTTCGCGCTGCGGCAGCAGGTCGACCCGAAGCCGTCGACCACCAGCACCGCACCGCTGACCTGACCCGCCGGCCGGCTCCTCACGGCTCCCGGCGCGCTGGTAGCGCCAGCGCCGCTGGCCGCGTCGTCCCGGCCGTCGTCCCCGACAACCGCGCCGGCCACCACGTCTGCGGTGCCCGGGGCGAAGCGGACGGTCCCGGTGAAGGCCAGCCGGGCCAGCCCTACGACCAGGGCGAGCACCATCACCGCCGCCAGCGGCGCCACCGGCACCCAGTTGGTACGGCTCCGCAGAACCCGCCGGATCCGCCACAGCGCGACGCGCCACTGCCATGGGTGGGGTGGCATTTCCGCCGCCCCGCGGACGGCCGCCGATGTGAGGCCATACCAGGCCCGCGCGTCAACGATCCCGGCCAGCCCGGCCACCGCCACGATGCCGGGCGTGTCAAGGTGCGTCATCAGCACCGAAGCCAGCGACAGGACACCGAAGGTGGTGATCACCCACGCCGCGGTGCGCGCCGGCGGCAGCCGCCGCCACCAGGCCTGGCCCACGCCGCCCTGGCTCAGGGCCACCGCGGTGCCGAGCAGGATCGGCACCGCGGCCAGGTAGGGCCAGGAGAACGGCAGCAGGGCCACCCCGAACATCAGCGTGACCACCGGCGACATCACCAGCCCGGTCAGCACGGTCAGCACGGCGCACGACAGCAGCGAGGCCAGAAAACGGGGCCGCGGGATGGCCGGCTCGGTCACGCGCGGCCAGGCCAGCATGACCAGCACCGCGTCCACGGCCGAACGGGCCACCACCAGGAGCACGAGCGCGCCGGTAAAGCCGAGCCACGGCTGGTTGAAGGCGAACAGCCAGCGCAGGTCGTGATAGGCCGCGAGCGGCGGGAGCGCGGTAACCTGCGGTGCCAGCGCCCGGGCGCTGGGCGCGAGGAAAGAGAGCAGCGCCGCCTCGGCCATCGCGCCCCCGGCCGCGAACGCGATGAGCCCCCGGTGCCGGAAGAATGCCCCGGCCAAGCCCGCCTCCCGTACGCCAAGCGCCCCCGCTTTGGCTGATCTCAGCCTAACGTGCGCGAACGCGCGTGCGGCCGACGCGGGGTCCAGGCGGCGGCGAATACTGTGGCCCGCTATCCGGTGTAACCGGGCAAAGCGGACAGGTATGCCCCGTCGGGCCGGTTCCGCCGGGTCAGAATTCGAATCCGCCGGGGCGGCCGTTGCGGTCGGCGAGCAGGCCGGCCAGCGTGGAGACGGCGATCTCGGGCGGGATCCGGGAGCCGATATTGAGCCCGATCGGCCGGTGCACGCGGGCGATCTCGTCCGCCGGGACGCCGAGTTCGGTGAGCATGGCCACGTGCGGCCCGACGTGGTGCGGGTTGCCCATGATCCCGACCCAGCGGGCCTTGGTGGCCAGCGCGTCGCGGAGCATGACGCCGAGCTCGGACCGGTGATGGTCGGTGACGACCAGGTCCGCGGAGTCGTCGAGGTCGTCGGGGACGGCGGTGAGCAGAGGGAACCCGAGAGCGGCGGCGCCGGCCGCGCGGGCCTCGTCGGGCTCGAGCAACAGGCCGCGGAATCCCATGTCCGCGCCGTACCTGAGCAGGTAGCCGGCGACCGGCGAGGCGAACACCGCGACCAGCGTCCGCTCGCCCGCGGCACCGGCCCCGGTCCGGGCCGCGGCGGTCGCCGGGGCGACGGGGGTATGAGCCACCGCGCAGGCCGAGTCTTCGTCGTGGTGGTGCGTGTGCTCAGTCATGACAGCTAGTCTCCCCCGGCCCGCCGCCGGGCGCCACCAGTGGCGGATCACCCTAGGTATGTTGGCGGGTGTGATCACCAGGGACGAAATCCGCGGCACCTACGACACGATCCGGCCCTACATCCGGCGCACGCCGGTGGTTCGGGTCGACCTGACCGAGCTCGACCCGGCGGGCCTGGCGCTGCCGACCGTCACGCTTAAGCTGGAGCAGCTGCAGTGCGCCGGGTCGTTCAAGGCCCGCGGCGCGTTCGCGAACCTGCTGCTGCGGGACGTGCCGCCCGCGGGAGTCGTGGCGGCCTCCGGCGGCAACCACGGCGTGGCCGTGGCCTACGCCGCGCACCGCCGCGGCGTTCCAGCCAAGATCTTCGTGCCCACGGTATCCGCCCCGGCCAAGGTAGAGCGCATCCGGCAGCTCGGCGCGGAGCTTGTGGTGACCGGCGAGCGGTACGCCGACGCGCTGGCCGCCGCGCAAGCCTGGGTGGAGAGCTCGGGCGCGATGAGCGTGCACGCCTTCGACCGGCGGGAGACCCTGCTCGGCCAGGGCACCCTCGGGTTGGAGCTCGCAGGACAAGCGGATCAGCTGGACACCGTGCTGGTGCCGGTCGGCGGCGGCGGCCTGATCGGCGGCATCGCCGCCTACTTCGCCGGCACTGTCCGGGTCATCGGGGTCGAGCCGGAGGGCGCGCCGACGCTCACCCGCGCCCGGGCCGAGGGCAGGCCCGCCGACGCCCCGGCCGAGGGCGTCGCGGCCGATGCGCTGGCCCCGCGGCGCGTCGGCGAGCTGGTGTTCCCGATCACCCAGGCCTACGTCGAGGACGTCGCGCTGGTCGATGACGCCTCGATCCTGGCGGCCCAGCGGGCGCTGTGGCAGGCGGCCAGGATCGCGGCCGAGCCCGCCGCCTCGGTCGGGATCGCGGCGCTGCTCACCGGCGCTTACAAGCCCGCGCCCGGTGAGCACGTGGCCGTCATCATCAGCGGCGCCAACATGGCTCCATCCCAGCTTGAGTCGCAGCTCGGCTGAGGCACGCGCCACGGCCGTTCGGGATAATAGATTTTGGCCTCACGGGTCTCGGTTCCGCACCTGAATGCGGGACACTCTGTTGCTATGCGTTTCGTCTTCACTCCCCCGGCCGACCACGCGGCCGGCTTGCTCACCCTGCCGTGGTCCGAGCCGCTGGCAGACTGGCAGGACGAGCGGCTGGTCGAGATCAGGCAGCGGGGCATCTCGCGGCACGTGGTCCGCTTCGTCTACGACGACGGCACGCTGTACGCCCTCAAGGAGCTCAGCGAGCGGCTGGCCCGGCGCGAGTACCGGCTGCTCCGGGCGCTGGCCGAGCTGAGCATCCCCGCGGTCGAGGTGGTCGGGATCGCGGTCGACCTGGGTGAGCCGCACACCCGGCCGGAAGACAGCGACGCGATCCTCGTCACCAAGTTCCTCAGCTACGCAACGACGTACCGGGCGGTCTTCTCTAACCCGCGGGGCCTGCAGGCCACCGACGGGCTGCTGGACGCGCTGGTCGAACTGCTGGTCCGGCTGCACCTGTCCGGATTCTTCTGGGGCGACTGCTCGCTGTCCAACACGCTGTTCCGGCACGACGCGGGCACGCTTGAGGCCTACCTGGTCGACGCGGAAACCAGCGAGCAGCACCCGGATCTGACCGAAGGGCAACGGCGCTACGACAACGAACTGGCTATCGAGCGGGTGTACGGCGAGCTGCTCGACCTGCAGGCAGGCGAGATGCTCCCGGCCGACGTCGAGCCGCTGGAGATCGCCGAGGAGCTCGGCCGCCGGTATGAGTCGTTGTGGCAGGAGCTGAACCGCGAGGAGATCCTGCGCCCCGATGAGCAGCGGTACCGGATCGCCGAGCGCCTGCACCGGCTCAACGAGCTCGGCTTCGACGCCGACGAAGTGGAGCTGATCAGCACCGGCGACGGCAACAAGCTGCGGCTGAAGACCCGGGTCGCGGAGTCCGGGCACGACTCAAGGAAACTGTTCCTGCGGACCGGGATCGACGCCGGGGAGAACCAGGCGCGGCGGCTGCTCAACGACATGGCGGGGTTCCGGGCCTGGCTGGAGCAGAAGCAGGGCCAGCCGGTGTCCGAGGTAGTGGCGGCCAACCGGTGGCTCGAGGAGGTCTACGACCCGGTGATCGCCGCGATCCCCGAGGACCTGCGCGGCCGGCTGCCTCCGGCGGAGATCTTCCATGAGGTGCTCGAGCACCGCTGGTACATGTCGGAGGCGGCAGGCCGCGACGTCGGCACCACCGCCGCCGCCCGGGCCTACATCGAGCAGGTGCTGCCGGCTGCGCCCGAACCGCTGGAGTCCGATGACTCCCCCGGAGACAGCGAGCTGCTCGAGTCCTAGGCCGCAGTGACCGTTCGGCCTGCTACCGGGCCGGGTAGAGGTCGGCGTCCGGGTCCTGGCCGGGTGACTGGGCGCCGACGTCCGCCGCACTCTGCTCGGTGTCCTGCTGGACGCCTCGCCTGAGCCCGCGCAGTGCCACCAGCGCGGCGACGGCCATGATCAGGGCCATCACGTAGAGCACCTCGCGGGTGGCGCCGGCGAAGTCCGCGCGGATGAAGGGCGGGATGGTGGCGACGTTGCCGTTGCCGCCCTGCAACTGGGCGATCTTCGCCGCCTGGGCCGACGCGGCCGGGCCGGGCAGGCCCTGGGCGATGAGCGAGGAGGTGATC
>JBAUAY010000514.1:0-3581 GCA_049676235.1 Streptosporangiaceae bacterium | reverse complement strand
CTGGCCAGCCCGCCGTGGATCAACAAGTACTACGTCATGGACCTGGCCCCCGGCCGCAGCTTCCTGGAGTGGGCGGTCCAGCACGAGCGCACCGTGTTCGCGATCTCCTACCGCAACCCGGACGCCTCCATGGGCGGCGTCACCCTGGATGACTACCTCATCCACGGCCCGCGAGAAGCGCTTGATGTCATCGCCGAGATCACCGGCGCGCCCAAGATCGACATCATTGGCCTGTGCCTCGGCGGCGCGCTGACCGCCATGCTGGCGGCCTACCTCACCGAGAAGGGCGACGACAGGATCGGCTCGATCACGCTGCTGAACACGCTGCTCGACTACAGCGAGCCCGGCGTCCTCGGCGCCTTCACCGACGAGAAGACGGTGCGGCGGCTGGAGAAGCAGATGGCGGAGAAGGGTGTCCTGGAGGGAAGCCAGATGGCGGGCACCTTCGACATGCTGCGCGCCAACGACCTGATCTTCAACTACGTGGTCTCCAACTGGCTGATGGGCCAGCAGCCGCCGGCGTTCGACATCCTGGCCTGGAATGGCGACAGCACCCGCATGCCGGCCGCCATGCACTCGTTCTACCTGCGCTCGCTGTACATGCGCAACGAACTGGCCCGGGGCGAGCTGGAACTGGTCGGCCAGAAGCTGTCACTGGCGGACATAAAGAACGACACGTACGTGGTGGGCGCGATCAACGATCACATCGTGCCCTGGAAATCGTCGTACAAGACCGGCGGGCTGATGGGCGGCAACGTTCGGTACGTGCTGTCCAGCGGCGGCCACATCGCCGGTATCGTCAACCCGCCCGGCCCGAAGGCCTGGTACGAGGCGGCCGACGACAACGGCGTCGACGCGGAAGGCTGGCGTGCCGCCAACAGCAAGCACCGCGGCTCGTGGTGGGAGGACTGGACCCCCTGGTCCGACGCACGCGCGGGCGCGCTCATCAAGCCGCCAAACCTGGGCAGCAGGCAGCACCCGGCCACCGCGGACGCTCCAGGGGAGTACGTGTTCGGCTGACACGCCCTGCCGACGACACCAACGGAGGTAACACCGTGGCAGACATGAACGGGCAGGTCGCTTTGGTGACCGGCGGGATCCGCGGCATCGGGCTGGCCATCTGCGAACGGCTGATCAACCGTGGTATCACGGTCGCGGCCGGCTATTCGAGCAACCACGACGACGCCCAGCAGTTCGCCGGCAAGTACGCCGACCACGGCGTCACCGTCCACCAGGGCAACATCGGGCGTAATGACGACTGCGTGCGGGTCATCGGCGAGGTCCTGGACCGGCACGGGCACCTCGACATCCTGGTCAACAACGCCGGCATCACGGTGGACAAGACGGTGCGGAAGATGACCCCCGAGGAGTGGGACCGTGTCCTGCACGTCAACCTATCCGGCGCGTTCTACCTGTCCCGGGCCATCTTGCAGCACATGCTCGACCGCGGGTACGGCCGGATCATCAACATCTCCTCGGTCATCGGCTCGGCCGGCGGGTTCGGCCAGGCCAACTACGCGGCGGCCAAGTCCGGCATGTTCGGGCTGACGATGAGCCTGGCCCTGGAAACCGCCAGCAAGGGCATCACCGTTAACACCGTCACACCCGGGTACATCACCACCGAGATGACCGCGGCGGTGCCGGCCAACGTGATGGACAAGCTCGTCGAACGCATCCCGGTCGGCCGACTCGGCGAGCCGAACGAGGTCGCCCGCGTGGTGGAGTTCCTCGCCGACCCCGAATCGGCCTACATCACCGGCCAGGTCTACCCGGTCAACGGCGGTCTTTACATGTAAGCGCAAGGACGCGATGGCTGAGGCAGACGACGGGGGTACGCCGGAATTCGCCGGGCGGATGCTCCACATGATGAATGAGGCCGCGCTGGCCCTGATGGTGAGCGTGGGCCACCGCACGGGATTGTTCGACGTCATGGCCGCGATGCCCGCGGCGACGAGCGCGGAGATCGCCTCGAGCGCAGCGCTCGACGAGCGGTACGTCCGGGAATGGCTGGCGGTCATGACCACGGGGCGGATCGTCGATCATGATGGCGTGACGGGATCCTTTTCGCTGCCCGCCGATCACGCGGCCTGGCTCACCCGGGCCGCCGGCCGGAGCAACATCGCGGTAGGGATGCAGTACATCGGGCTGCTGGCGGTCGTCGAAGATCAGATCGTGGACTGCTTCCGCCAGGGCGGCGGAGTCGCGTACTCGGCGTTCCCGAAGTTCCAGGCCATCATGGCCGAGGACAGCGGCGCCGTTCACGATGCCACCCTGATCGACGTAACCTTGCCGATTGTTCCTGGTCTGATCGACAGGCTCCGGCACGGCATCGACGTTGCGGACGTCGGCTGCGGTTCCGGTCATGCCGTCAACCTGATGGCCGAGGCGTTCCCCCGCTCACGATTCGTCGGCTTCGATTTTTCCGACGCCGGGATCGCCGCGGCTCGCGCGGAGGCCGGCCGCAAAGACCTCACGAATGCGCGCTTCGAAAAACGCGACGCCGCCCGTCTCGGCGAGATCGCCCGGTTCGACTTCGTCACCACATTCGACGCAGTGCACGACCAGGCCCGGCCGGACCTGATGCTCGCCGGGATCGCTCAGGCCTTGCGCCCGGACGGGGTCTATCTCTGCGTCGATACCTCCGCCTCCAGCCAGCTCGCGGAGAACGTGGACCACCCACTTGGGCCATTCCTGTACACCGTCTCATGCATGCACTGCATGACCGTCTCCCTCGCCGATGGCGGAATGGGCCTCGGCACGATGTGGGGAGAGCAGACGGCACGGAAGATGCTCGGCGATGCGGGCTTCGCCTCTATCGAGGCCGTCCGCGTCGACGGCGACATCGTCAACGCCTACATCATTGCCACCAAGAGCACTGCCACCAAGAGCTGAGCATCGTTCTGGCAGGCCCGCCCTCGGGGCGGATCGATAACAAAGATCAGCGGTGTTCGAGCATGCGCTCCAGCAGTGTTGCCAGACGGTGCGCCTCGGCTCGGGTGAGCGAGCCGGTCATGGGTGATAGGGACCGCGCGATTTGGGAGGCGCCGCGTTCGGCGAGTTCCATCCCCTCCGTGCTGAGGACCACGTCTACGCCACGCCCGTCGATCGGGTTGGGTATCCGCTGGAGGAGGCCTCGCTTTTCGGCGCGGTCGACGAGGCCGGAGATTGTCGACTTGTCCAGTCCGAGGTAGTCGGCCAGCTCGCTCATCTTGACCCGTCGGTCCCGGAGGATCGCGAGCACGCGTAGTTGGGTCAAGTAGAGGTCATGCTCGGCGCCGACTCTGTTCAGCACCGCCATGGTGACGAACGACGTCCGGACCAGGGCGTCGATCAGGTCGCCCTGATCGACGCCGGCCGACTGAGCTGCCGAGTCGGAGGTTGTCATGCCGGAATTCTACGTTGCTTCGGTTGGTAGTAGCAACTATTATGATTTGTAATACCAACCAATATGACACTGGAGGTCAGCATGCGTGCTGCCGTTGTCACGACGTTCGACTCTGCTCCGCGCTACCAGGAGTTCCCGACCCCCGTCCCGGCCAGTGGCGACGAGATGCTCGTCGACGTCCTCGCCGCCGGGCTGC
>JBAUAY010000513.1:0-1631 GCA_049676235.1 Streptosporangiaceae bacterium | reverse complement strand
CTAGACCAGATCGCCGCTATCGCTGCCCGGGCTGGCCTTGATGAACAAGCGCTGAAGAACAGGGTGTCGTACACGGAGATCGTCAAGGCCGTCGACGCCAGCGGCGTGCCGGGCAGCCTGATCGAGTTCAGCTGGAAAATCTGCAGCGGTCTCACTCACGGGGACTCGTGGGCAGCCTGGAGTGCCTCGCGGATGACCCAGATGACCAGCCCGGTCCGGGACGGCGTGGCCACCCTCAAGATGGAAGCCAGCCTCAGCCTGCTCATGCAGATGACGACCCTCGCGGTGCGGCTGACCGGGCGTGGCTGGCAACTGCACGACCAGCGCTGCCAGTCGCCGTACCTGAGTTCGGCGATCGCGGATGCAACACGCTAGTTACCCTCGTCCACGAGCGCGCCGAGCCAGTGCCGGGGCGCCCGGAGCCAGGAGACTGAGACAGCTACAAGGCTTCAAAAGCAGCGCTCCGCGTACCCGCTGGATCATCTCGGCCAGAAGCTGCTTGAGCCAGCTTCGTGCCGGTACCACCTGCCGGCGTCGCGCTCATTTGCGGTCTATAAGTGCCACGCGCCGCGTCTGGTGGCCATGTTGAGCGCCCGTGCTGCCTCGCGTGCCACAGGTCGTAAGGCGGCCCCACCCCATGTGCTGGTTGATGCGCTTGAAGGGTTCACGGAAGCTGAGCAGGGCGACCTCGACGGCACCGTAGAGGACACTCCCGCGGAGCTGCCAGGACAATAGGATGCTCCCGTCCGCCTGGAGGGCTGGTGTCATGAAGTTCATCAGCCCGTAGAGCTGCCCGTGGAGCACTGCGGAGTAGGAGCGGTAGAAGGACATGGTTCCCGTCAGCGCTGGGTAGCACGGTTCTAGCATCGTGGCGGTGATCTCGGTCGCCTCGGGGAAGCTTTCCCCCTCGATGACGGGCCGATAGCGAGGTCCCTCTGGCGGGTTGATGGCGAGGCTTGCTATTTGTGCCAGCGCTCTGTCTTCCTGGGCCAGGCCTTCCTCCCGGGATTGGTCGTCTCGCAGTTCCTGGGCAACCTGTGCGGCCCGGCGTGCGCTGACCAGGCTTAGCGCGAGCTGACGGCAGGTGCGGCGGCGGGCACCGATTCCGGGTTGCATGAGCCACCAGGCGGTCGCGCCGATCTCCATCGCTGACCGGGCAATCACCGTCGGGCCGATCGCCGGCATCGGGTCGCTGATGAGCTGGCGGATGCTCTCCAGGTTGTCCAGGACGCCCGTCATAAGCAGGTTTGCCAGCGCGTGCGGGTGAGCCTGCCCGCCGTGATCCGGCCGCGCATCGTCAGGTCAGCTATCGGTGACGATTCCGCGCGGCCGGATCCGGCGGTGAGTGGCGGTGACCGGTGGTCTTAGCTGGCGCCGATGCCGGCCGAGCCCGCGGCGGCCGGGGCGGTGGTGACCTGGGTCAGTGACCCGTCGGCGCCGACCTGGTAGCCGACGATCTGGGCCAGGCCGCCTGCCAGGACGTACAGGTAGTCCTGGCCGGCGCTGACCCCCTCGTCGAGCGGCTTCGCGGCCGGGTCGTTCTCGACCAGCGTGCTGCCGAGGGCGGTGAGGGCGCCGTCGGCCGTCACGGCGTAGCGGCCGATCGAGCCGCTGCCCGCGTTCGCGGTGAA
>JBAUAY010000512.1:0-3498 GCA_049676235.1 Streptosporangiaceae bacterium | reverse complement strand
TCCGCGAGCCGCTCGCCGCCGGCCCGCGCCGCCGCCAGCCGGGCGAGCCCGGCCGGGACGCCGGCCGGGGACAGGTCCTGCGGCTTGCCGTCGTACTCGTGTCGGCCTGCGTATTCGCGTACCTCGGAGACGTCGAGATCGCAGACGGCGCGCACCCGGGGGGAGAGGTCCATGCGGCCGACGTTACCTGAGGCGCTGGTCATGGCGGGACGACCCCTGGCGCCCGGAGGCGCCCGCCGACACTTAGGCCGCCGCGGCGGGGCTTGATGAGAAGATCGGGTCATGGGTGACATTCCCGAATTCACGACCAGACCCGAACTGGCGGGCACGTTCGGCATGGTGGCCACGACGCACTGGCTCGCCTCGGCGGCCGGATTGGCGGTGCTCGAGCACGGCGGCAACGCGTTCGACGCGGCCGTCGCCGCCGGGCTCGTGCTCCAGGTGGTCGAGCCGCACCTGAACGGCCTCGGCGGCGAGGTCCCGGTCATCGCCCATCATGCCGGCCGCGGCGAGACCTTCGTGCTGTGCGGGCAGGGAACCGCGCCCGCCGCGGCGACCCGGGAGGCGTTCGCCGGGCTCGGCCTTGCCCTCGTGCCTGGCAGCGGGCTGCTCGCCGCCTGCGTGCCCGGCGCGTTCGGGGCCTGGATGCTGCTGCTGCGGGAGTACGGCACACTCCGGCTACGGGACGTGATGGGCTACGCGATCGGGTACGCGGCCAGCGGCTACCCGCTGCTGCCCGCGATCAGCTGGGGTATCGCCAGCGTGGCCGAGCTGTTCCGGGACCACTGGCCGAGCTCGGCCGAGGTGTACCTGCCGGACGGTCAGCTGCCCGCGCCGGGCTCGCTGTTCGCCAACCCCGTGCTGGCCGCCACCTACCAGCGCATCCTGCGCGAGGCCGAAGCGGCGAGCGACGATCGCGACGAGCAGATCGAGGCCGCCCGGCGGGTCTACTACGAGGGTTTCGTCGCCGAGACGATCGCCGCCTACGTCGCCTCCACCGAGGTCATGGACGTGACCGGCCAGCCGCACCGGGGGCTGCTGTCCTACGCCGACCTGGCGGGCTGGCAGCCGCGGCTCGAGGAACCGCTGACCTACGACTTCGGCGGCCTGACTGTGTGCAAGACCAAGCCGTGGGGGCAGGGACCGGTGTTCCTCCAGCAGCTCGCGCTGCTGGACGGCTTCGACCTGGCGGCCATGGGCCCGGGCACCGCGGACTACCTGCACACCGTGACCGAGTGCGGCAAGCTCGCGTTCGCCGACCGGGAGGCCTGGTACGGCGACCCCGACTTCACCGACGTGCCGGTCAAGGCGCTGCTTTCGGCCGAATACGCCGACGCCAGGCGCCAGCTGGTCGGGCCTGAGGCGTCCGCGGAGCTGCGCCCTGGCGCCCCGGACGGCCGGACGCCCCGGCTGCCGGGCTTCGCCACCGGCCCGGTCACCGCGAACGGCGACGACGGGAGCGTGGCCCCGAGCCCGGACGTGGAGCCGTCCGCGCCGCGGTCTTCGGGTCTGGACCCGGGCACCGGCGAGCCGACGATGCGCACCAGCGGCCCGGACCCTCAAACTACTCGTGGCGGGCCCGCCGCCTCCAGCTACCGGCCGGGCGACACCTGCCACCTCGACGTGGCCGACCGGTTCGGCAACATGGTCTCCGCCACGCCGAGCGGCGGCTGGCTGCAGTCGTCGCCGGTCATCCCCGGCCTCGGCTTCTGCCTCGGCACCCGGGCGCAGATGTTCACCCTCACCCCCGGGCTGCCCGCCACGCTCGCGCCGGGCAAGCGGCCGCGCACGACGCTCACCCCCAGCCTCGCGCTGCGGGACCGCGAGGCGTACATGGCGTTCGGCACGCCCGGCGGTGACCAGCAGGATCAGTGGTCGCTGCTGTTCTTCCTCAACCACCTGAGGTTCGGCATGAACCTGCAGCAGGCGATCGACTTCCCGTCGTTCCATTCCGCGCACATGCCGTCGTCGTTCTACCCGCGCCAGGCGCAACCCCGCGTGCTCGACGTCGAGTCGCGGGTCGACGCTGGAGTGATCGAGGAACTGCGGCGGCGCGGCCACCTGGTCAACGTCCGACCTGCCTGGTCGCTCGGCCGGGTCAGCGCCGTCGCCCGCCGCAACGGCGTCTTGTACGCCGCCGCCAACCCCCGCGGCATGCAGGGCTACGCCGTCGGCCGCTAACCCCGACGGCCCCCCTGCACGGCGTGTCACCGTGCAGAGGATGACGCATGTCATGGGAGGTTCCTGAGGGACGGCACTACCCGGCCCGGCCGGCCGAATGGTGGTATTGGGGAGCACCGGGGGACAGGGCCGGAGAGACCGGCCACATGAAGTCCGGAACAGGGGAACTACATGAGCCAGTACGGGACGGATTACGGCGCTTCCGATACTGACGGAGGCGGCTCAGGTTACGGCAGCGACACTGCGCAAGACAGCCGAGATGACTACGCCAGGACCTCTGGCCACCGCACCGTAGCCAGCTACGGCGCCAGCCACGACGCGAGCCACGGCGGCGCGCCGGTCGTCTCGTTCGAGAACGTGTCCAAGTATTACGGGAAGCTGCGGGCCGTCGACGGGCTGACCCTGGATCTGCGCGCCGGCGAGACCACTGCCTTGCTCGGACCGAACGGCGCGGGCAAGTCCACCTCGCTTGACATGCTGCTCGCGCTGCGCAAGCCCACCAGCGGGAAGATCCAGATGTTCGGCTCCGACCCGTACCACGCGGTGAAGTCAGGGCGGGTGGGCGCCATGCTCCAGTCTGGCGGCCTGATGCCCGAGGTGACGGTGCGCGAGCTCGTGACGCTCGTGACCGGCCTGCACCCCAGGCCCGAACCAGTCGAGATCACGCTCACGCGGGCTGGCATCGCCCAGTTCGCCGACCAGCGGGTGGACCGGCTGTCCGGCGGCCAGACCCAGCGGGTGCGCTTCGCGCTGGCCATCTGCGGCCAGTCCGAGCTGATCGTGCTGGACGAGCCGACCACGGCCATGGACGTGGAAACCCGCAGGCTGTTCTGGAGCAGCATGAAGGCAGAGGTCGCCCAAGGGCGCACGCTGCTGTTCGCCACGCACTACCTGGAAGAGGCCGACCAGGCCGCGGACCGGATCCTGGTCATCAACCGGGGCAGGCTGCTGGCCGACGGCACGCCGGCCGAGATCAAGGCGCGGGCCGGCGCCAGGCGGATCTCCTTCCGGCTGGACCGGGTGGACGAGCCGTTCCTGCTCGGCCTGCCCGGCCTGGTGAACCTCGAGGTCCGGCACGACGTGGTGCAGATCCAGTCCAGCGACTCCGACGCCACGCTGTACGCGATCCTCGACGCGGGCTACCGGCCGCGCGAGATCGAGGTCAGCAGCCTCGGCCTGGAGCAGGCCTTCCTGGCCATCACCGCGGAAGACGACGCGGCCAACGGAAACGCGCACGCGGGAGAGGCGAGCTGACATGAGCGGCACACTGTTGCTGGCGAAGGCCGAAATATCAAGGCTCCGGCGGAACAAGCGGTA
>JBAUAY010000511.1:0-4041 GCA_049676235.1 Streptosporangiaceae bacterium | reverse complement strand
GCGCCGCGCCGCGGGCAGCGGCTCGTCCCCCGCGATGACCGGGCCGAACGGATCCGGGCGGCCGTTCGCCTCGATGAACTCCGCCGCGGTGCGGATGATCTCCAGCGAGCGGGCCTCGCACTCGCCGCTGGACCCGCCCCAGGCGGTGATGCCGTGACCGCCGAGGATGCAGCCGATGGCCTGCGGGTTCGCCGCGACGACGGCGGCGATGTCCAGGCCGAGCTGGAAGCCGGGCCGCCGCCACGGCACCCACACCACCCGGTCACCGAAGCACTCGGCGGTCAGCTTCTCCCCATCGGCGGCGGTCGCCAGCGCGATGCCGGAATCCGGGTGCAGGTGATCGACGTGCGGCAGCGCGACCAGGCCGTGCATCGCGGTGTCGATGGACGGCGCGGCGTCCCCGGTGCCGTGCAGGCAGAAGTCGAACGCCGCCACCATCTCGTCCTCGCGATCCACCCCCGGGTAGACGCCGGCCAGCGCGCGGAGCCGGTCCAGCCGCAGCACGGCCAGGCCCGCGGCGGTCAGCGTGCCCAGGTCACCGCCCGAGCCCTTGACCCAGAGCAGCTCGACGTCCTCGCCGGTGACCGGGTCCGTGGCGGTGCCCTTGGCGGAGGTGTTACCGCCGGCGTAGTTGGTGTTGCGCGGGTCGGCCCCCAGCCGGTTGCTGCGGCCGATCAGGGCCTCGACTTGTGCCTGTGTCATGTCAGCTCCCCCAGCTGGCTGGTGTCCCGCCCACGCGCTCGGCCACGATCTCCTCCGCGTAGCCGGATCTACGGTAGGCCGCGACCGGATCGGGATCCAGGCCGGTTTCCGCGCGCAGTTCGGCCAGCAGCGGGCGGACGTCGGTGTTGTACGCGTCCATCAGGGCGGCGTTGGCGGCCAGCACGTCGCCGGCCTGCTGGGCCTCGGCCAGCGCGTCGGCGTCGATCAGGAGCGCCTTGGCCGTGGCTTCCTGGACGTTCATCACGGACCTGATCTGCGCGGGGATCTTGGGCTCGATGTTGTGGCACTGGTCGAGCATGAACGCCGTGCCCGCGGTCGGCTTCAGCGCGCCCGCCCTGATCACCTCGTGCATGATCCGGAACAGCTGGAACGGGTCGGCCGCGCCCACCATGAGGTCGTCATCGGCGTAGAAGCGGCTGTTGAAGTCGAAGCCGCCGAGGCGGCCGGCCCGCAGCAGCATGGCCACGATGAACTCGATGTTGGTGCCCGGGGCGTGGTGGCCGGTGTCCACCACCACCTCGGCCTGGGGACCGATCGCCAGGCAGTGCAGCAGGCTGGTGCCCCAGTCGGGAACGTCGGTGCTGTAGAACGACGGCTCGAACAGCTTGTACTCCAGCAGCATCCGCTGGTTTCCCGCCAGCCTGGAGTAGACGGTCGCCAGCGCCTCGGCCAGCCGGTCCTGGCGGGTCCTGATGTCGTCCTGGCCGGGGTAGTTGGTGCCGTCAGCGAACCACAGCTTCAGGTCACGCGACCCGGTAGCGTCCATGACGTCGACGCACTCGAGCAGGTGGGCCACGGCCTTCTTGCGCACCCTCGGGTCGGGGTTGCATACGCTGCCCAGCTTGTAGTCGTCGTCCTGGAAGACGTTGGCGTTGACGGTGCCGATCTTGATCCCGAGGTCGGCAGCGTGCCGTGCGAGCGCCGCGTAGTCATCGACCTTGTCCCAGGGAATGTGCACCGCCATGCTGGGGGCGACGCCGGTGAACCGGTGGACCTGCGCCGCGTCCTCGGCCTTCTCCCATGGGGTGCGCGGCACCCCCGGCTGGCCGAATACCTTGAACCGCGTCCCGGTGTTCCCGAACGCCCAGGACGGCAGCTCGATCTCGTGCTGTGCCAGCGCTGCCTTGACGGCGGTCAGGTCACGCATTCCGGTTCATCTCCACTTCCCGTTCACTTCCCCTAGTAACAGCGCCTGGCGGTCAGTCCAGGTGAAATACCTCAGCGATCCGCCTGAACCCCTGATCAGGGGGACGGCCGTCCAGTTCGGTGAAATAAGGCGCCATTTCCGCCTGCCAGCGCTCGTTGACGCCAAGCTGCGCCATCTGCTGCTGGGCCGCTGAATAGTCTTCGGTCTCCAGGTAGCCGACGAGGAGACCGTCGTCTGCGAGAAAGAGCGTGTAGTTGGTCCAGCCAGCGCCGCGCAGCGCGTCGGTCATCTCCGGCCACACCTCCCGGTGCCGCATCCGGTACTCCTCGAGCTTGTCCGATCGCACCCGCCCGAGAAAGCAAATCCGCTCCATCTAGCGTCCTTCCTGGCCCAACTGGATTCCCTGGCGTCGCTGGCGGCGCTGCTCACGCAGTGCTCCGCGGATCCCGGCCGAGGCCGTTCGTGACGGCCGGGATCCGCAGGGTCTACTAGAAGTTGAACTGGCTGATGTTGGCCTTGGTGAACACGAACGGCGGGCCAAGCAGGACGGTGCTGTCCGCCCCGACGGTGAAGCTGCCGAGTTTGCCTGCGGTGAAGGACTGCCCGGCGCTGTTCGTGATCTTCTTGGACGCCAAGTTGACCGCCGCGTACGCGGCCAGGTAGCCGAGATTCGCCGGGTTCCACAGCTCGAAGGACTGGACGGTGCCGTCAGCGACGAACTTCTTCAGCGAATCAGGGGTGCCGAGGCCGGTGAGCGCGATCTTGCCGCGGTACTTGGCTGTGTCAAGAACCTGCGCGGCGGCGAGGATCCCTACCGTCGTCGGCGAGATGATGCCCTTGAGGTTCGGGTAGTGCTGCAGCAATCCCTGGGTCACCTGCGTCGCGGTGGTTGGGTCGTCGTTGCCGTAGACGATGCTGACGAGGTGCATGTTCGGGTACTTCTTCAGCTCCTGCTTCATGTACCCGATCCAGGCGTTCTGGTTCGTCGCGGAGGCGGCCGCGGACACGATCGCGATATCCCCGCTGGAATTGATCTGCTTCGCGAGCACGTCGACCTCGCTGGTCCCGATCTGGGCGGTGGACGCCTGGTTGATGAACATGTCCCGGCAGGTGGGCGCGTCCGAGTCGTAGGTGACGACGGTGATGCCCTTCGCCATGGCGGACTGGAGGGTCGGGCAGAGCGCGGACGGGTCGGTCGCGGACACTATGAGGGCGTTGGCGCCCTTGGTGATGGCGGCCTGGATGGCCGGAATCTGCGAGGCGGGCGTCGCTGCGGTCCCGCTGGTCTCGCTTCCGCTCTCACCGAGCTCGCTGAGCGCGGCGAGGGCTCCGCCGGACTGCACGCTGTCCGCTGTCGTGAAGTACGGATTCCCGAGGTTCTTCGGGATCACGAAGACCTTCATTCCTGTCTTCAGCCCGGCGGCCGCACTCGACGAACCAGTGGACGAAGCGGAGGACGAGGCGGATGCGGAGGACGAGGCGGATGTGGAACTTGATGACGAGCACGCGGCGAGCGTCGTGGACGCCACGAGGAGCACTGCGGGGGCCCACAGCGCTCTCTTAACAGAACCTCTCATATCTGAATCCTTTCAATTCGAGCCGATATAACATCGGATGGATGTGGCTGCGGCCCCTGTGGCCGACGGTGCGGGCGGGGCGTGGCCCTTGGCCGTGCTCAGTCATTTGCTGCTCCGACGGCCGATCTGGGGGCGGGCCTCCTGCTGATGGCCAGGCCGCGGGCCCGGTCCAGCAAGGCGGCGGCGTTGGGTACGAACACGCTGATGAGCAGGAGCCCGCCGGTCACGATGCCGGTGGCCTCCTGGTTGAAGTTGGTGAGCAGGAGAGCGTTCTGCAGCCCGGCGAAGACGATCACGGCGAGCACCACGCCGATGATCGATCCCTTGCCTCCGAAGATGGATACCCCGGCCAGCAGGACGATGGCCACGACGCTCAACTCCATGCCGATGCCGTTGTTCCAGACGGCCGTGGACAGGCGGAACGTCCAGAGCGCGCCCGCCATGGAGCAGACCAGGACCGATACCAAGAAGAGCATGGTCTTGACGCGCTTGACCCGGATCCCGGCGAACAGCGCGGCTTCGGGGCTGGCGCCCATGGCGTAGATGGACCGGCCGGTCGCGGTGGCGTGCAACACCACGCCGAAGATCACGGCG
>JBAUAY010000510.1:0-2413 GCA_049676235.1 Streptosporangiaceae bacterium | reverse complement strand
TGGGCATCTGCTGCGGCGCCGGCCCGCATCACGTCCGGGCCATGGCCGAGGCCCTCGGCCGCGAGGTTCCGGCCAGCAAGTACTCGCCGTCGATGGACCTGCACCCCATGTTCCGGGCTGACGTCGCTGCCAAGGACGCGGCCTTCCTGCACAGCTGGACCGCGTGACGAAGTTCTGGCTCACATGGCGCGCCCTAGGAAAGCGGCGAGCCTGTCAGCCGAGGAGGCCCTGGCCGGGGCCTTGACGGAGGGCCCGAACAACCCCGTCCCGTCGGGCCCGCGGTAAGCATCAGTTATCCAGGCCTGGCCCCGGACGAGCAGCTCGTCCGCAAGGCCGGGATCCAGGTCCGTGTCGTGCCCGATGGCACGCGCAAGGTCCCAGCCGTGGACGAACTGGTCGTTAACGGCGAGCCACATCAGCGCGGCCCCGGAGAACTCACCCCACGGCAGCGTCACTGCCTTCTCCAGCGCACCTTCGGTTCCAAACGCGGCGAGCGCGCCCTTGATGCCCTGGTCATAGGCGGCCACGAAGTCGCCGACAGCGAAACCCTGGTCTGCCGCCTCCTGGTCCGCGGCCTCCTGGTCCGCGGCCTCCGGGCCGCCGATAGCGGTGGCCGCCCAGCCAGCCGAGCCGATGAAGTGTTCAATAAGGGCTCGCGCATCCCATGAAGCGCACGGCGTAGGCGCAGCCAGCTGACCTGCCTGAACCTGCACCAGTACGGTGCGAGTACTTGCGAACGCCCGGCGAAGCGGCTCGACGGGCGTGCCTATCCACTCGTTCTTCATGGTTTACGATCCTCGAATCCCCGGCCCAGCCGGTCTTGGCGGTCACGGAGGCCTCTTGGCCCCAGCCATGTAGACCCACCGCCGCCAGAAAAGGAATCGCCGCCTGTGACCGCCGAGGGGATCTCGCGCATTACCGCATTCGGCGACCCGAATTGGTCACCGCGTTCGGCTTCCCGGCCGTCCCGCCTAGGTGAACCGCTCAGATGGGATAGCGGGTGGGTTCAGTGGTGTATTGCCGTCCGGATGGGGTGGTCCACCGGAAGGTGCCGTCGGGGAGCTGATCGACGCTCCACCGGGGGTGCTGCTTGAGCCTATGGTCGTGGCGGCACTTCGGACCGCCATTACACAAGCAGCTCCTGCCACCGGCCTCATATGGGATGTTATGTTCGAAATCACAATTGCTAGCAGGCCGCCGGCAGACCGGGCTGGTACAGGTAGCGTGCCGGACCTGAGCCAGGTGCCGGAGCCTGCCCCCGGGATCGTGCCCCCGGGCCTGGAACCGGTGATCGCAGTCCCCGGCGGGGATCGGGTCCAGGGCCACCAGCAGATCTCGCGGTCCGGCGGCCCCGGCCCGTAGCCGCCAGGTGCCGTATCCGCCCGGTGGGCCGGGCCGCCCGGTGGCGGTGAAGGCGAACCCCGGGCCGTCCCGGATTCTCGTGCCGCCCGGCGGTGCCGGTCCCTGCCGTTTCCTGCGGCTAGTGGCTTCGGGTCGGGCGCAGCCGTGACCGATGGCGTGGCCGTGCTCGTCGGTGACCGTGACGCACCAGGTGGTCCTGGGGTTGGCGGCGGCGGTGTGGGCGAGGTCGCGGGCCAGGGCAGGATCGATGGGGCCGATGCCGGGGATCTCGGCGGGCCGGTCCGCCAGGCCGAGCAGGGTGGCCAGCGGGATAGTCAAGGTGATCCGCCCGGCGAACCCGGCCGGCACCACGCCGATCTGGGGTCCGGCGCCCGGGCCGTCCGGTCCGGCGCCGTCCGGCCCGCCTACGCCGCCCTCGCTGCCTGTGGTGTCCTGGCCGTCTGTGGTGTCCTGGCCGGGGCGGGAGTCCTGGCCCAGGAGCAGGTCCAGGTAAGCGCGAGCGCGGAGCACGTCCATGTCGCCGTCCAGCCCGGCCTTCTTCAGCTGCCGGGCCCAGGCGGTGATCCGCTGATCCGCGGCCAGCACCTCGGCGGCGGGGAGCTCGCGGCCCATCAGGGCGGCGTTCCCGGAGTCCTCGGCCCACCGCTGCACCCGGGCGTCCCGGGCGGCCTCCTCGCGCCGCTTCCTGGCCTTGTCCGGGGCGACGTCCATCACGGCGCGGGCGATCGCGGACCGCAGCCCGCCCGGGGTCAAACGGCCCGCCCGGCCCAGCACCATCGCCTCGGCCTGGCGGGCTTCTTCGGGGTCAAGCAGCGCGGTGAGCGAGACGATGACCTGGGCCTTGCCCAGGGTGATGATGCCGTCCCGTAGCGCCGCCTTCGTGCCCGGGAGCCTGGTTTCCAGCGCCTGGGCGAGGGTGAGCAGGTCCTCGCCGCGGCCGCGGGCCTCGGCCAGCGCGTATCCGAGCTCATCGCCGGTGAACTCGTCCCAGGCCGCCGGCATCCGCGCGGGGCCTTCCGGCGGGCAGCCCGGCCCGGGACGCCGCCGGCTC
>JBAUAY010000509.1:0-9217 GCA_049676235.1 Streptosporangiaceae bacterium | reverse complement strand
GCCGGGCGCGGCGGGCCGGGCCCAACGGCACGGCGACGCAGTTGATGAACACCGGCACCACCGGCACCCGGTCGATGCCGCCGAGCAGTATCTGCAGCGGCTGCGCGAAGCCGTGGTCGACGTACATCCGCTCCGACAGCGTCACGTCGATCCCGGCGTCCAGGACGGCGCGGACCAGGGCCAGGGCAGCATCGTGATCGACGGGCAGCGCGCCGGCCGGGGTGTCGTAATCGCCGATCGACTCGGCCGCCGCGCCGATGCAGAACGGCGGCATCATGTCATAGAAGAACCCGTTGTAGTGATCCGGCCCGAAGATCACCACCAGCTCGGGCGCGAAGTCCGCGATGAACGCGCGGGCACCGTCGAAGGCGGCCTCAACCCGCTCGCGCGCCTGATCCGCCGGCTCGGTGAAGCCCATCAGCGGCGAGTGCGACATCGTCACGAGGACGGACGTCATGAGGCACCTCCCTCGAAATCCGCCATCTGGCGTTCTAGCATGCTAGTATTTCAGATGAGCATAGGCGGCGTTGCTCAGCGCATCAAGGGGTGCGCCGAAATTCACCCGAAATTCCGCGTTAACCTGCGGCCAGGAGGAGGTGCGGCGTAGTGACGGACGACCCGAGGTATCGCGCAGATAGGCTCCACCCATGACGTCGGCAGCCTGGAATGACCGCACCGACCCTTCTCCCGGAGTGCGGCCGGCCGCGGTATCATCCGGCCGGCGCCTGGCCCCGGTCGTGTACGACCTGCTCAAGGAACGCCTGCTCGAAGGCGAGTACCAGGCCGGCGAGCGGCTGCCCGTCGAATCACTCAAGGCCGAGTTCGGGGTATCCAAGCAGCCGGTCATGGACGCCCTGCGCCGGCTGTCCAGCGAGGGCCTGGTCGAGATCATCCCGCAGGTCGGATGCCGCGTGCCGGTCCACGGCAGCGCGGACGTCAGCGACTTCTTCGCCATCTTCGGCGGCATGGAAGGAGCGGTCGCCGGCGTCGCCGCCCAGCGGTGCACCGACGGCCAGGTGGGGGAGCTCGCCGCCGTCAACGACCAGATCAAACGGCTCATCGCCGACCCCGATCCGTCAGCGCGCGCCAATGGCTACCGCATCCTCAACCGGCGCTTCCACGGCATCATCCACGACATGGCCCGCTCGGCGATCGTGGCCGGACTCAGCCGGAGGATGTGGGACATGTCCGATCTGCTGATCAATACCAGCGGGGTTCCGCAGCCACTGGCCTCGGCGGTCCCCGGACGCCACCACGACCACGAGCTCATCATCAGAGCGCTCCGCGACCGTGATCAGGCCGCCGCCCGCCGCGCGATGGAGGACCACATCACCGGCACGGTGGCGATCATCAACACCGAAGCGCGGGCCGTCCGCTGACGCGATCAGCTCACGCTCAGGGTGTCGCTGGCGGCGATCCCCATCCCGGTGATCCACTCGGTGACCGGCTCGTAGACGACTGTGGAAAGCGGTGTCCCGCTGGCGAAGGCCGCCGCGATCCAGGTGCGCACCTCGGCGCCTCCGGTGCCGGCTGGAGCGAGGTCCTCAGCAGTAAGGCCGGCCAGCCGGGGCTGGCGAGCGTGGCGAGGAACTGCTTGTCCCACGCCGGGTTGATGGCCTCCGCGGCCCGGGCGATGTTGTCGCTGATCAATCGCTGGCGCTGTTCTTCGGTCAGGTCGCGGGGCCCCCGGACCAGGGACGGCGGGGCGTGGGAGATGCCGCCGGAGCCGATGACCAGCACACGTTCGTCGCCCGGGAGCCCGCGGCGGAGGAACTCGCCGACGGCGCGGCCGAGCGCCGCGGTGCGAGCCGCCGTCGGGAGGGGGCGGTCGACGCAGTTGATGACGATCGGGATGAGCGGGACGGCCGGCAGGGAGCCGAAAAGTTCGGATGTGGACTGCCCGAACCCGTGATCCAGCCGCAGGTGCGGGGCGAGCGCGATGTCGATGCCGGCCGCGGTCAGGTGCTGGCCGAGAGCGATCGCGGCGATGGCGAAGATAGCGATGTTGGCGGTGGCATCCAGGATGAGGCTGACCGTCTGGCTGTCGGGGTTCCGGCCTGCCAGGGCCACGATGCGCGGTCCGTCGGTTTCTGGCCAGGCTTGGCCGGGGACGTTGTGGCCGTGTCTGGCCCGGTCGTGGAGGTCTGACAGCATGAGGTCGGCGCGGTCGATCTGGTCGCAGGCGGCGCCGAAGTTCTCGCCGATCGGGCCGACGTCGGTACCGCGGGCGACGCAGTAGTGCATGAGCCTGGCGGCCTGCGAGTGGTCTGGGTAGTTCCCGAGCGGGCGTGGATGCGCAGCTGGGTCTTGAGCGCCGGGCTGATCGCTCCGGTCTGAACGAAGCGGACCAGGCCCTGGGCGAAGACCGGGGCCTGCGGCCGGGCGGCCAGCCAGATGGCCAGTCGCCGGGCGGTGACGTGGTCGACTATGCCGTCCCGGCGGTCCGCGATGGCGATGCCGTGGTCGATCAGCCACTCGTACAGGGACAGTTCTGGGAGCAGCCCCTTCTCAGGCGGCCGGCCAGCGCGAGCTGCCGCCGGCTCTATACCGTTATCTGTCCTGCGCATGTGTCTCGCTGGTCAGTCAGCGGCCTCCCGGTCCGGCTGTCTGCCGGCTTGTTCATGCTCGCGGTTGATGTCGCCGGGCGGCTGGGATGCGGCCGCTACTGCCTCGGGTCCGGTCAGGCCGAGTTCTGCCGCCCAGCCCTGGACGTGCGGCCAGAGCCGGTGGCCCTGGTGCAGGTCTTCCTCGCCGACGAGGTCGGCGAGGATCATCGCGGTGATCGCGGTGATCGCGGTGTTGTGGTCCAGGACCTGGCCAGGTAGCCAGGACACATCCCATCCGTCCCTGGTGGGTGCCTGCCGGGCGGTGCAGTCGGTCTGGTCGCTGGTCATGGTGGTGTCGTGGATGGTCAGGGTCATGGTTCGGCTTCCAGGTCGGGTTCGGGGTCGGGATGGCGGTCCTGGCCGGCCTTCAGGGCCTGGGTCAGGGAGGCCGCGGCGGCCGGGTACCGCTCGTTGAGCCAGTCGCTGGCGGCCACGACGATCACGTAGTCCGGGGGCCTGCGGCTATCGGCGCAGAGTTCAGCGCGGTCGCGCTGGTAATCGGGGGCGATGTCCAAGGCGACCAGGACGGTCTTGACCTCACCGGCCGCAATGAGGACGGTGTCCTGGCCGGCCGGCTCGGGCGCAGGCGGCTCCGTCCGGGACGGTATCTCGCTGTTGTACGGGCCGAACGGGTGGCCCGGGGAGCCTTCGTGGATGTGCGCCAGGTTGCTGAGGAGAACGATGGCCCGGGCGGCGAGCGCGCCAACCGCGTCAAGTTCTTGCTCCGCGACTGGGACAGCAAGTTCATCGCGGCCTGGGATTCCCCGGCGCTGCCGTGACATCGGTGCACGGCACGAGCAGTCAGCCAAGGACCGTCACTCAGAAGGTCCGGGTCTCTTTCGGCAGCCCCGCTCCTCTTGACAGCCGCTCGATGGAGCGTCGGCCAGGGAGCGCGCCCTTCCGAACGGGTCTCCTACGACGCCTCATCGTCGTGGGTACTGTCGTTCACGACGCGCCACGACTGGTGTTATGAGGTCCACCGGGCGTTCTGCGAGTCCCACCTGCCATGCGCCGTCCCGTCCAGGAGTGGATCGAGAAACGGCGTGACCGTGGCAATGGCCTCGTCCAGCGTTCGCGCCGTTGCCAGGAGGGAGCGTCCTGCTTCGGCCGCGTAGCCGGGTTCCCAGAGTCCCCGGTCCGGGACGGCGAAGCGTCCAGCCAACTGCAGGCCACGCCGCTGGGCTTCGGAGCGAAGAGCGGTCAGCTGCGGCTCGGCCTCCACTGGCGCGGCCAGGACGATGGCCACGAGGTCGACGAGGTCCTTGTAGCGGGTCGACGGCGTCCTGGTGGGACCATGCCGCTCGAATATCGCGCAGGCCTTGTCCGCGACGTGATCGGCAAGCGGATAGGCCCGGTATCCATGTTGCTGCACATCGGGCATGACCACGCGGGCCAGCGGAGGGACCTCCTCCGGGTCGCCGGTCATGCGGAGATCCTCTCCGACGAGATCGACGTGAAAGGCGGCCCACTCCGTATTCCCTACCAAGGCCTTCACGGGAAGGCGGACACCGCCGGTACCTGCGAGCGGCCGTGGAGGGCCGATCTCGAAGCGGAACCAGTCGCCGATGTCCAGGGCGGCCGCCTGGCGCAGGTCCGCCTCGGATATCTCCCGGGCCACGTCGCGGTAGAGGTCAATGTCGATGGTCCCCCGGACGCCGATGTCACGGGCGAGCAACGCGGTCGCGCCTTTGATGATCCATCCCTCGCCGACGAGGTAGAGGCGCTCCAGCAGCCGGTCGTAGGCCATCTGCCGCTGGAGCTGCTGGAGCGTCCAGCGGCTCCTGGTGGCGAGATCCCTGAGCTTGTCGGTGAGAGCCCGGCGGAAGGCGCCCGGGCTTCCGTAGGAACGGCCGCCGGTCATCGACGCCGGGATCCGGCCCGGGGACGAGCCGGCGGCTTCCCGTCCTTCTCGGAAGAGCGTTCGGCCTGCACTCTCGCCTCCTCTATCCATCTGGGCATTTCCGGGTCGCCGACCGTGTCGAGGAGCCAGCGAAGGAGGCCGAGGCCGTCCCCTCGCCTGAGCCCGAAACTGGCGGCGTACGGCGCAAGGGCGTCCGCGAACGCGCCGGGGTAGTCGTAGACAGGCGGGAGGGCATCGGCAATAACCTGTGCGACTGCCTCGGGGTCTTCCTTGTCACCCAACAGGTCAGCGGCGATGCGCGATGGCTTCGTGATCGGCATCCCGTGAAGAACGATCCACTCGTCGGGCCGGACCGCCCGGTGGTGAAGCCGGATGTCCGACCGGCGAGATTGCCGCCGCTCCGGCAGCGTGAACTCGTGCCGGTCTGCGGGCAGGTGGCCAAGACCGTACAACGCCGCGGCTGAACGGTGGGATACGACGCCCTGCTCCGGTGTCCGCTCCCACGCCGGAACCTCCGGGGCGAGCTGGAGCCACGCCGCACGAAGGTCGAGGTGATCGGGCGGCGGCGCCCCGGTCATGCGGTACACGCCGTGCGCTACCCGGTCAAGGATGCCCGTCTTGGCGAGCCGTTGCAGGGTCGCCTGAGAGACACCGGCACCTTCTGCTTGGCGGCGCGTGATGAGCCCCCACTGATCCTCGGCGATTCGCGCGATGCGGCTGAGAGTCGAGTACCGTGTCACTACTGCATTATAGCTCAGATATGAAGCATTTAGCAGATGGCCATGCACGTACTACTGCGATCTCGCTCGAATACGGGGTGCTCTGCAGAGCCGCCGACGGGCAGAGGTCGCAGCCCGCCGCTACCCGGGTCCGGGCATAGGAGACAGGAAACTCCAGATCACTGTCGTTCGAGACCACCACGGCAGCGTCCACGACACCGGTGAGGACGTCGACCAGCAGATGCGCGGCCTCGTTGACATCAGACCCCTTCTCTTCACGGTTAGCGTAAGAGATCATGAACGTCGCGTCAGGTACCGGGTTGCCGTTGGCATCCTGCATCATTACCGGCCACTGAGGGTGGACGAGTTGCGGCCCGCCTGATCGGCTCGCCGCCTTGACCGCCAGCGGGGCGTACTTCACGCGCGCAACGTAGCTTCCGTAACGACGGGCATCAACGCCGCTGGCGGCCGGCAGCGCCCTGAGGTAGATGTCCTGATCGTTGTACCAGATGTGTTGGTGGCAGCGTCAATCACCGCGGTGCAGTAGACGACACGGGAGATGACTGCACCCTGCCAGCGAGACGCGTCTCGCATTGGATCGCAATGGTACGAATAGGGCCGGATCGTTGCCCGGCATGCACAAACGCCAGAGCCTCGGTGCCCCCGTTCGAGCACACCATGAAGCAGAGGTAGCGCAACAAGGTAAAGGCCAGACAGTCGGCCGCGGTCACCTGCTCATGTCGATGCGGCGCATCGGGTAACTACACGTGGATAGCTTGTGACCGTGGCTGATCTACCTTCGGCGGTTGAGGCTGAGCTGGCGCGGTTGCGGGCGGAGAACGCCCGGCTGCTAAAGCTGCTGAAGCTCACCCCGCAGCAGGCTGCCCCGCCCGGCCCCGCGCAGGCCGCCTACTTCGAGGCCCCTCCCGGACTCGTGCATCACAGGTCGCCGGAGGGCGACAAGGTGGCGTTCTTCGGTGCTCTGTTCGCGGCGCGGACGGACGTGTACGCGGTCCGGTTCGACAACCAGCGGACCGGGAAGTCCGGCTGGGTCCCGGCAGTGCGCGGTCGCTGGCAGAAGGGAGTCCGGCGCGAGGACCGTAGCTACTTGCCGCTGACCCCCGCCGTGCTGGCCTCGCACTTGAGGGGCGAAGTCCATGTCGGGCTGTACCCGCTGCTGGACGGCGATAAGTGCTGGTGGCTGGCCGCTGACTTCGACGGCCCGGAGGCGATGCTCGACGCGCTCATGTACGTCAAGGCCGGCCGCTCCTTGCAGGTACCCGTCGCGCTGGAGGTCTCCCGGTCCGGCGTCGGGGCACACGCGTGGGTGTTCTTCACCGCCCCAGTCCCGGCCGAGACGGCCCGTCGGCTCGGTACCGGGCTGCTGCGCGAGGCAATGGCGCTGCGCGGGCGGATGACGCTGGCCAGCTACGACCGGCTGTTCCCGTCCCAGGACCTGCTCCCGGCCGGCGGGGTCGGGAACCTGATCGCCGCCCCGCTGTTCAAGCCCGCCCGCGATAACGGCGCGACGGTCTTCCTGGACCTGGAGACCCTGGAGCCGCACGACGACCAGTGGGCCCACCTGTCCACCCTCGGCCGGATGACCCCGGCCGAACTCAGGCGCGCCGCTGACCGCGCCGGGAAGGTCGCCATCGCCGCCGAGGTCACCCGGCTCAGCTCGGCGTCCTCGACCAAGACCCGGCCGCCGGCCCCGCCAGTCCTCAGCGTGCGGCTCGGCACGGGCATCCGGCTGGAACAGGCGGAACTGACGCCGGGACTGGCGGCAACGCTGCGGCACGCGGCATCGATGCACAACCCGGAGTTCTACGAGCGGCAGCGGATGCGCGCCTCCACGTATAACATCCCGAGGTTCCTGCACTGCTACCAGGAGACCATCGACGGCGGCCTGGTCCTGCCGCGCGGCATGCTCGACACCGTCACCTCACTTGCCGAGCAGGCCGGCAGCCGCCTGAACATCACCGACCAGCGCTCCCCCGGCGCCAGCCAGGACTTCACCTGCACCGCCACGCTAACGCCCGTTCAGCAGGATGCGGTCGCGGAACTCGCGAAGCATGACCTGGGGGTGCTGGTCGCGCCGCCCGGGTCGGGGAAGACCGTGATGGCGTGCGCGGTGATCGCCGCTCATCAGGTCTCCACGCTTGTCCTGGTCGACCGCAAGGCCCTGGCCGACCAGTGGCGGGCCCGGATCAGCGAGTTCCTCGGCGTCAAGGCCGGGCAGCTCGGCGGCGGCCGGGCGAAGCTGCGCGGCTCCATCGACCTCATCACACTGCAGACCCTGTCCCGCCGCGACGACATCGCCGAGCTGACCGCCGGGTACGGGCTGATCGTCGCGGACGAGTGCCACCACGTCCCGGCCGCGGCGTTCGAGGACGCGGTCAGGCAGATCCGCGCACGGCGGTGGCTCGGGCTGACCGCTACCCCGTACAGGAGGGACAAGCTCGATGACCTGATCGGCATGCAGGTCGGCCCGGTCCGGCATACCATCGCCGTACCCCGGCAGGCCGCCGACAGCATGCACATGCTGCCCGGCAGTGCCCCGGGCGGACGGCCGGTGCCAGTACTCCACGTCCACCCGACCGCCTACCGCTACACCGGGGACGCCAGCCCGGCCACGCCTGGCGGGATGGCCATCATCTACAAGGACCTGATCGCCAGCGACCAGCGCACCCGCCAGGTCATAGCCGACGTCGCCGGGGCGCTTGACCAGGGCAGGAACTGCCTCGTCCTCACCAACTGGACCGACCATCTGGAAAAGATCGCCGGTGCCCTGCGCGCCCTCGGGCACGACCCAGTCATCCTCAGGGGCGGCATGGGCGCCAAGGACCGGGCCGCTGCCCTGGCCCGGCTCACCCCCAAGCCCGGCGGGGCGTCTCTGCTCGCTGTCGCGACCGGCCCGTACGCCGGGGAAGGGTTTGACTGCCCACCGCTGGATACTCTGTTCCTCGCCGCGCCCATCGCCAGCAAGGGACGCCTCCTGCAATACGTCGGCCGGATCCTGCGCCCCTACGACGGCAAGGCTACCGCCGAGGTCCACGACTACCACGACGAACTCACCGGCGTCCTCGCCTCATCCCTCGCCAAGCGCGCTCCCGGCTACACCAGCCTCGGCTTCCCCGACCCCCGCAAGCTCCCCTACACCCCCAGCGCCGATACGGCATGCCAGGCTCGGCGGGAGGGACCAGCGGCATGAAACGGATCGTGGTCAGGCTCAGCGGCATGCCGTTCGACCCTACCTACGAGATAGACGACGACACGGTCGCCATCGGCGACCTGGTCCGAGTGCCGGGCAGCAATTCAGCTTTCATCGAGGACGGGGAGACTGGACGGTCATCGCCGTGGAAAGCTCCTATACCGGGCCATGCAAGCGTGCCACCCGAGCCAAGTGACCGCGTACCAGCAGGAATTACCCACCGTATTCACTTCTCTTGCGAGCCGACTGCGCGGCGCGGCGAAGCTCATTCCTGGAGCCGCTATGTCCCATTGGACCCCTACTGCCGTCTGGCCCGGGTCGGGACGCTGTGACACGTCGCGGCGTGCAGCCTGGAGGCGTGGACTGGACGGCTGGAGCGTGATCGCGGCGCGAGCATCAGGTGTCCTGGCCGGGCCTTTCCTGGCGGCAGGTGCTTGTTTAGCAACCAGGCGGAGGGGCCGGGGAAGCCGAGGCCAATGTAGCCGGGGGAACGCTTGGCCAGCCACGCGGCGAGGGCGCCGGTTTACTGGTCGTGGCAGTCGTGGATCTGCGGTGGTCTTGCCGGGGTGGAGGCGCAGGATGCGGCCTGCGCACTGCACTAGGCGTCCTTTGAAGGCGATCGGCGCGGCCAGGTGCAAGGTATCCAGGGCCGGGCCAGCCGAAGCCCGCCCCTGATGTAGGGACCGGTCGCCACGGTAGGCACCGACGGCTGCGGCTTGAGGCGGGAGAGCGCGACTGCGAGGGCTTTGGCGCCCATCCCGCCGCGCAGCACCACCGGGTCGCGCCCGCCAACGCGTTTCACTTCGTCCGCGGAGCTAGT
>JBAUAY010000508.1:0-3746 GCA_049676235.1 Streptosporangiaceae bacterium | reverse complement strand
GCCGCGGGCTGGTGGGCCGCGTTGGCCGCGTTGGTCGCCGCCAGCGCGGGGGTGGCGATCGCGAGCCCGGCCACGGCGAGCAGGAGCACCCAGATAAGCCAGCCTGAGATATGGCGGCCGGATGACGAGGAATCGGCGCGGTCTCGTCCGGGGGGTCCGGGCGAGGCTGGCGAAGTAGCCATCTAAGGGAGCTCCTGGTTCTGCGTTTACGACGACGCTTCCGCCGATCGCGTGCTGGCCACAGACGTGCTGACCGCCGAGGTTTCGCCCGGCGGGGGCAGCGCGTCCGCACTGGGTTCCCTGCGCGTAGCCGGGTCAGGCTGGCTGCGCCTGGCCCGGGTTGGGTTGGTGTCGATCCAGTCCCTCAGCTCGTCGGAGACCAGGTCGATCCCGATTCGCCCGGCCCGGTCATCCAGATCCCGGAAGATGCACTCGCCGTTACCCAGCGAGCGGAGCATCGCCTTGTGCTCGTCCGAGGGCGCGACCCCGAGCAGCGACATGACGTTCGCTACCTCCCCGCGCTCGGTCGAGCGGAAGGCGAACACCCCGGACAGGCAGTTAGTCACCTGCTCGTTCAGCAGGTCACCGGCGTTCTGCGAGACCAGGATCAGCGCCGTATTCCTGGACCGGCCCATCCGGGAAACCTCGGGCACCAGCTTGGCGCCCTCGGGAGTGGACGTGATCGCCCACGCCTCATCCAGGAAGATGGCCTTCGGCGCAGACCGGTCGATGCCGTTGAGCAGCTTGCGGGCGAACTGCGACACCAGGTAGAGCAGCGCCACCGACAGCCGCTGCTCGTAGGAGTAGTCATCCCGGCTGGTGTTGGTGTCAGGCAGCGTCAGACCCGCCAGCGTGAAGACCGTGGTCCAGCCCTCCGCATCGACCTGCTGGCCCACCGAAGGGGCGAAGCACAGCCGGGCCAGCCGCATCTCCGAGACCGCCCGCATCACCGCGCCGGTGTTCTTCCACGCCGGATCCTCGGACGCCTCCAGGTGCTTGACGACCTTGCCCAGGCTCGGCCGCTCGCTCCCGGCCACCGCGCCGACCGCCTGGATCATCGCGGATTCCCGCTCCTCGCTCATCCGCGGCAGCAGCAGCCGCAGCGTCTCAGTGGCCATCGTCCGCTTCTCGGACAGATCGACACCGAACGAGAACGGATCAAGCAGCCCGGGCGCCGCCGAGTTAAGCGGCAAGACCCGCGCCTTCCTGCCCTGCCTGGTGAGGTACTCGACCAGCGATTCCGCGTCGCCCTTCGGGTCGATCACCGCGACCGTCGCGCCGCGCAGCGCCAGCTGGTAGATCAGCAGCATGGCCAGCGTCGTCTTCCCGCCGCCCGGCTCGCCGGTAATGGCCACCGCGGTCGGCCGGTTACGGGCCGCCGCGACCAGCGGGTCGAAATGCACAATGGACCGGGCCCGGCCCAGGGTCTCGCCGATATACGGCCCGATCCAGCCGACCCCGCCCGTATCGACCCGGTCGCCGAGTTCCACCGTCGCGGTCGGCATTCCGCCGGCGATCGTGTAAAGCGGCTGCCGCTGCACATAAGAATTCAGCCGGATCCGCTCGCCGGGCAGCGCCTCGCACAACAACGAGAACTGATCACCGGTAGAGTTCACCACGTCGATCCCGATATCACGGAAATGCTCGACGACCGCTTCCACCCGGCGGACGCACAGATCTCTGGTCGGCGCCGAGACGATCAGGCGATGCCAGCCATAGACAAACGGCAGCCGTTCCTTGGTAATGCCATGCTCGAGCATCCGGGCCGCGGCAATCTGCTCGGCCAGCGCGATCGGCGCCTCCGCGCCCGCCTCCCGGATGTGCGTATCCATGTCGCGCGCATGCGCCAGCCGGCGGCTGACGTCTTTGCTCGCCTTAGCCGGAGGAATGAGCTTCATCCGGGAGCTGATCTCGACTGGGAACGGCAGCGAATCGGCGAAATGCAGCCAGGGCTCCCCGTCCGGGAACGACATCACATCAGGGAACCGGGCGAATGAGACAAAGGCGGTATAAGACTCTTCCGACATATGCTCCAGGCACAGCAGGGTCCGCCCGTTGTGGATCTGCCCCTCGAAAAGGGTGTCGATCTCCCCCGAGCCCCATCTCCGGCGCTTGGTCGCGGACGGCAACGGCTCCCCTGCCGTTTGCATGAGGGTGTGCCTGATCAGCCAGGCGATCTCACCGGACGTCGCGTGCCGGGCGGCGAGCGCGCTCGCGTTCAGCGCCCGGCCCAGCCGTTCGGCTGAATCCGTCCACTTGGTGATCTCCGGCGGGCCGACCGCCTCGTCGTCCAGGCCGAGCCCTTTCTCGCCGCGGGCATACACGCCGCGGAACTGGGAAATCACGCCACCCGACAACTGCGCTCGCACGCCGCGCTGGCCGAGCCGGACCCCGAGGTAGATCTCCTTGCCCCAGAAGTCCTTCGCCCAGACGTGCTGGTAGGTCTGCTCCAGGTACTCCCGCCAGCCCGGCCCTCCGTCTGAGGTCGCGTCCAGCCCGATCGCCCACCCATGCGCCGGGTAGGAGTGGTGCGCGATCCGCAGGTGGACTTCGGCGTCGGCCATCCTGATCGCGGCCAGGGCCACGGTAATGTTGGTCGCCAGCGCCTCCTGCTCTTCCGGGGTGGTGAACTCATACGACACCGAGGGAACCCGGTAATAGGCCCAGGCATGGGTGTCGGTGAGCAGGATCCGGTTATCGAAGTACCTGATGCTGAGCCGGGTACGCCCCCGGGATCCCTTAGCCCCCTTAGTCCGCGTGCTCACCAGGATTCCTTCCCGGAACGGGGCTGCTTGGGTCCGCGGCCATGCCCGCGACGAGCACGCCGGCCAGGGCTGTGTAGGCCAGCCTGGTCTGCGGCTGCAGAGCGGTCTGGACGGGCGGGGTTGAGGGCGAGCCGGGACGCATGGACAGAAGATCATCCCAGGGCACCCGGACGATGGCCCGGCAACGGCCCCTGGCTACGGATTCGGCCCGGAGCACGTCCTCCTTCGTCCGCCTGCTCACCCCGTTAACGACCATCACGGCGCGGCCGAGAAGTTCGCCATAGCCGTGCGCGCCGAGCCATTGCTGGGTGTTGGCCAGCGCCGTCGCCGCGTCCGGACTCGCCGGGGCGACCAGCACCAGCTGGTCCGCCGCGGTGAGCACCCGGGTCAGGCCGGCAGGCGCCGGATCGATCATGGTCAGCGGGTATCGTTCGGCCAGCAGATCGGCCAGCCGCTGGAAGTCATTTCCTCCGGCGTGGGCGGCGCCGGTTCCCGGCAGGTCAGCGATCACGTCGAGCCTGGCTCCCGAGCCGCGGCCGGCCTGCTCGCCCGGCTCCCACCCGGCCAGCAGCGCCTGCACCGACGCGGCCGGCGCACGGCGGGCGGCCAGCGAAGTCGCTCCCGGATTCAAGTCGAGCGCCGCCACAGCGGCGCCTCGCGCCGCGGCCAGCACGTGGCCGGTCATGAAGGTGGTGACGGTCTGTCCCGCCCCCCTGGTGCAGCCGAGGACGGCAATCCGGCGCGGACCGGCCAGCGGGAGCCTGGCGCGGTCGCGATCGAGCGTCTCCGGGTCCCGCTTGCCTGGTCCCTGGCCGCCAGCGACCACCTTTACCTGGCGCCGCCAGCTCACCTCATCGCGACTGCCCGGACCGCTGAGCGCCCGCTCGATGGACGGCGGCCGCCGCTCCCGCTCGACGCTGACGAACCTGGCCGCCGGCGCGGGCGCGGCCGTGACCGGCGGAGGCATGGCCGGCGGAGGCG
>JBAUAY010000507.1:0-4235 GCA_049676235.1 Streptosporangiaceae bacterium | reverse complement strand
CCGTGCGGCTGAGCGACCTGAACCGGCACGTCCTGCTCAGCCAGCCGGCCCTGTCCCGTCTGGTGGACCGGCTGGCCGAGCGCGGCCTGGTCGAGCGCTGCGCCGACCCCGCCGACGGGCGCGGCGTGCGGCTGTCGCTCACCGACGCCGGCCGGATCGTGCAGCGCCGGATCGGGCGCCGGCACGCCCGCGGCGTGGCCCGCGCCATGACCGCCGGGCTGACCGCCGCCGAACTGGCGCAGCTGGAAACCATCTGCCGCAAACTAGCCGCCGCACCCATGGCCGCCACCGACACAAGCGAGGTCCTGATCCCGTGAACACCCCCACCAGTGCCGAACGATTCAGGCTCGTCGTGGTCAGCGCCGGCACCAGCGACCCCTCGTCGACGCGGCTGCTGGCCGACCGCACGGCCGACCGCGCCGCCGCCCTGGCCGCCGGGCACGGGCACACGGTGACGGTCAGCGTCGTCGACCTGCGCGAGATCGTCGCCGACATCTCCACCGCGCTGGTCTCCCAGCTGATCACGCCGAAGCTGCGGCAGGCGATCACGGTCCTCGGCGAGGCGGACGGCGTCATCGCCGCCGCCCCGGTCTACAAGGCCGCCCCAAGCGGCCTGTTCACCTCGTTCTTCGGCGTGCTGGACAACGACCTGCTCATCGCCAAGCCACTGGTGATCGCCGCGACGGCCGGCACCGCCCGGCACGCCCTGGTCGCGGACTCCTCGATGCGCCCGATGTTCGCCTACCTGCGCACCATGACGGTGCCGACCTCCCTGTTCGCCGCCCCGGAGGACTGGGGCGACCCGGCCCTGGCCACGCGCATCGACCGGGCCGCGCTCGAGCTCGTGCTGCTGATGGAAAGCGGCTTCGCCGGCAAGATCAAGGACGAGTCCTGGCCGAACTACCAGCACGAGTACGGCAGCGCCGCCGACACAGAAACCGACATCAACCTCAACACCGACCTCATGCGCCTAGCCACCGGCGGCTCCGCCGAATAACCGATCGCCGGCCGTTCCTGATGTGGAGATGGCAGCACCGGCGCTACCACAGCACGGGGTATAAACCGCATGTATGCCGGCCAGACAATGCTTTGGTTTGCCAGCCGGCCCCGACGGCCTGGCCCGCCTCGCCGCGTCGCTAGTCCGCCGCCTGCCCGCCTCCCGCTCGGCCCGCCTCGACTCCGCTCCAATAGCCCTAATAGCCCTAATAGCCCCGCTGGCCTCCGCAGCCCCGCTCACATCCGCGTCCGAACCGGCTCGATGGAACATCGAGCCGGTCATAGCCGGCCCAATGGAACATCGAGCCGGCCCTAAGGGGGCTGCCCCGGGCCAGGGGGGCTCCCGGAGTGCGCGGACATCGGCAAGGAGTACGGCGGGCTGACCGCGCTGGACGAGGTCACGCTGACGCTGCCGCCGAAGGGGTTGTTCGGGCTGTGCGGGCCGAACGGCGCCGGCAAATCCACGCTGTCCGCGATAATCAGGCGACCGGCGGATCACAGCGGGAGCCCGGCCTCCAGCAGGGCCAGGGCCTGGTCGATGCGCTCGAACATGTCCTCGAGGGTCCGCCGGTCGTTGGACCAGTCGTCCCACGGCATCGTGATCGACATGATGACGCCTATGACCGCGCCAGCCGTGGTGCGGACGGCCAGGTCGTCCGCTGGCCGGCCGGCCCGCTTGGCCAGGGCCCCGCCGACCATGGAGATGCTGCGGGCGAACTCGTCCATGGCCCGGGCCCGGACCTCGGGAACGGTCATGGTGAGGGCCGTGGTCTCCCCGAGCAGGTCGAGGTCGGCCTGGGTGTAGGAGGTGAATACTTCCCGGCTGGCCGCCCGGACGGCGGTGACCGGGGCGAGCCCGGCCGGCTGCCGTTCGAGCGCCTCGATCAGGCGGGTGTCCATGTCGTCCTGCAGTACGACGTCTTCCTTGGTGGGGAAGTACCGGAAGAACGTGCTCGGTGACACCTCGGCCGCCGCCGCGATCTGCTCCACCGTGGTGCCCTGGTAGGTCTGCTCACGGAACAGCCTGAGCGCGTGCTCCCTGATCGAAGCACGCGTCCTGGCCTTCTTCCGCTCGCGCAAGCCGCCTGGCTGGTCCTGGCCGGTGCTGCGCATCGCTGTCACGCTTCCTTCCGGCCGCGCGAGCCGGCCCGCCGGGCCGGGCTCGCGCCGGGCCTTCCTGTCACACTTCCAATTCTGCCCGGTCCGGGGCGCTTTCACCGGTAGCAACCGGAGCCGCGTCCGCGGCCGCCCCGGGAATCCCGTCGGCCCGGCGCGGCAGGAAGATGAGCGCGAGGATGGCACTGGCCAGCGCGATGCCGCCGCAGACCCAGAGCATCGCGTCCAGGCCTTGCACGAACGCGCTGCGCACCGAGTCAAGCAGCGCCGCCGAATGCAGCGCGTGCGCGACGGCCACGCCCGCCACCACGCCGCTCTTGGCGGCCGCCGTGGCGGCCGCGGGCAGGCCGGTCACGACCAGGTGGCTGCGGTACACCGAGGCGAGCACGGTGCCGAGGACGGCGACCCCGATGGTGGCACCGACCTGGCGCATCGCGGAGATCAGGGCCGAGCCCGAGCCGCTGCGCTCGGCGGACAGGGCGGACAGCGCCGCGTTCATCGTCTGCGGCATCGCCAGCCCGAGGCCGAGGCCGAACAGGGCGAACCACGCGGCCGTGAACCCGGTGCCGCTGGCGACCGTGGTCGTCGCGCCGAACCCGAGCGTCACGGCCATGAGCGCGAAACCCACCGTGACCAGCAACTTCGCGCTGGCAAGCGGCGCCCGCACCGTCCCGTCGGCCGTCTTGCGCGGTGAGGCCAGGCGGGTGCCGACGATCATGCCGATCACCATGCCGCCGATCATCGGCAGCAGCCGCAGCCCGCTGCCCATCGCGTTCACGCCGCGAACCTCCTGGAAGTACTGCGGCATCGCGAAGAAGATGCCGAACAGCGCGAACGAGACCATCGTCGACAAGATGGTGCCCCAGGTGAAGCCGGCCGACCGGAACAACCGGAGCTCGACCAGCGGACGTACCTTGACCCGATCACCCGCGCGAAGGTTTCCGGCATCGTCGGCCCGGTTGCGTCCGGTCAGCCAGCGCTCCCAGGCCACGAAGACAGCCAGCACCGCCACCCCGGCGGCGATGGTGCCGAGCGCCGCGGCGTCCGTCCAGCCGTCCTGGCCCGCCTTGATGAACCCGTAGGTCAGCCCGGCCAGCCCCGCGCTGGACAAGATCACGCCCAGGACGTCCACGCCCCGCCGCTGCGCGCTGCGCGACTCGGGCAGCAGGATCGCGACCGCGATCAGGGCCAGCACCACCACGGGCACGTTGATCAGGAAGACCGAGCCCCACCAGAAGTGGTCGAGCAGGTAGCCGCCGACGATCGGGCCGATCGGGAAGCTGATGAAGGTGGCCGACGCCATCAGCGCGATCGCCTTCTGACGCTCCTCCGGGGCGAACAGCACCGGGATCACCGAAAGCGACAGCGGGAAGATGGCCGCGGCGCCGATCCCGAGCACCGCCCGGGCGGCGATCAGCTCGCCCGTGCTGGTCGCGTACGCGCACGCCGCCGAGCTGACCCCGAACAAGATGAGCGCGACGAGCAGCACCTTCTTACGCCCGAGCCGGTCGCCGAGCAGGCCCGCGGGCAGCATCGCGGCGGCCAGCACCAGGCTGTACGCGTCCGAGATCCACTGCAGGTCGCTGGTCGAGGCGTGCAGGTCGGTCGCGATCGTGGGCAGCGCCAGGTTAAGTACCGTCAGGTCGAGCCCGACGACCAGCACGCTCGCGGCGATCGCGATCAGTGCCCACCACTTGCGGGCCGGGTTCTCCGCCATGACATTCACACCCCTTCGGCAGCTACATCCTTTTGGAAGTCACTGTCAAAAGTATGCATCCATCATTTGGGAGTGTCAATCACAAATTTGCCAGCCGTGAGCGTCCCGCCGACGGTAACGAATCACTTAGCCCAGGCCGGTGTCCGCTTCAGCTGCGGCAGGTGGTGCAGGACAGCCACTCCGCAGGTCTCATCGCGCGTCGACCTCGGTGAGTTCCACCGTGCACCCTGGCTCGCTGGCTCGCCCCGGAGCCAGCGCACTTCCAGGGCCCGAAGTCCCTCGATGACCGAGCCCTCCGGCGCGGCCGTCGTGTCTTCTGCGCTCTCAGACGCCCTCGACGGCCTGGATGCGTCCGGACCGGACCGCCTTGACGAACTCCTCGTAGTCCTTCTCGTTCTGATCGGCG
>JBAUAY010000506.1:0-3311 GCA_049676235.1 Streptosporangiaceae bacterium | reverse complement strand
GGGCCGGCCCGCGCCGGCCGGCGGTGGGTCGTGCTGCTGGTGGCCGGCTGGCTGTGCCAGGCCGGGTTGCGCGCGTGGTTCGGCCGCATGCAGGTCATGCCGCTGGCCAATCCGGACGAGACCGCGTACTTGATCGCGGCGCGGGTGCTGGCCGGCGGGCCGGGCGCCGACCTGTCCGGCTCGACCCTGTACCCGGGCGGCTACCCGCTGCTGATCACGCCGGTGTACTGGTTCACCAGCAACCCCGCTACCGTCTACCACGCCGTGCTGATGATCAACGCGGCGATCAGCGCCGCCATCATGCCGCTGGGCTACCTGGCCTGCCGCAGGCTCGGGCTCGACCGCCCGGCCGCGTACGGCGTGGCCACGGTCGCCGCTCTGGTGCCCGCCGGGTTCTTCTACAGCGAGTACGCGATGACCGACGCGGTCTTCCCGGTGATCACCCTGGCCTGGCTGCTGGCCACGCACAACTGGCTGACCGCGTCCTCCGCCCGGGGCCGGTACGCAGCGGCGGCCGGTTCGGCGCTGCTGGCCGGGTTCGCCTACATGGTCCACTCGCGGGGGCTGGTGCTGCTGGCCGGCTCCGCCGCGGTCGGGGCGTTCATGGCCTGGCGCCGGCCCGACCCGAAGACCGCCCGCCGCAGCGTGGCCGCGGCCGCCCTGATCGCGCTGGCCACCGTGGGCGCGGCCTGGACCCTGAACCGCTACCTCGCTGCGGCCATCTACCCGGAGGGCGCCCGCAGCCTGTCCGGTCAGATAACGACCCGCTTGCACAGCGTGCAGGGCACGATCCACGTATTCGAGATGGCGGTCGGCCAGCTGTGGCGACTGGTGCTTGACAGCTGGGGTATCGCGGGGATCGGCCTGGTGGCCACGCTGGCCGTCATCGTGCGCCGCGGTGTCCGGACCGACCTGCGGATCATGGCCGGGCTCGCGGTGGCAGTCACCGCGGCCATCGCCGGCATCGCCCCGGCCGCGCTCCCCGCGAACCAAACGCAGACCTGGGCGTCCGGGCGGTACCTGGACGGCATGATCGTCGTGTTCTTCCTGGCCGGTGCGGTGGTACTGCTGCGGGCCGGCCTCCGGTCCATCCTCGCCTGCGCCGCCTGCGTCACGGCCCTGTTCGTCCTGGCCGCCGTGACGGTGGCCATCTACGCGGGACCGTCGCTGCCCACGACCGCGTTCGGGCCAGCCTTCAACTTCGCCGAACCCGCCGTGCTGACCCAGAACTGGACCCAGGCCAGCGTGCTGCTGGCCACGGCGGTAACGCTGGGCCTACTCGCCGCGTGGATCGGCTTCACCCTCGCCGCGCGCCGCTGGCGGGCTGTCGTTCCGGTCTTCGGGGCCTGCGTGGCCGCCGTGAGCCTGGTGGCCTTGACCCAGATGACGAGCCAGATCTCGCGAGCCGGGACCGTGCAGGCGCAGTCGGTGAACGTGCCGGTGAACGCGAGCGGGGTGCGCCCAGGCGAGCAGGTCGCCGTCGCCTCCGACGTCCGCTGGCAGGCCCAGGTGCCGCTGGCGTACCAGGTTTACTGGACGAAGCTCCAGTTCTTCAACCCGGCCGGCCCGCCGCCGGCCGGTGTGACCGTGGTCGAGATGCCATGGTCGGCCGGCCAGCCGGCACAGGCCAGCTGGCCGTACGCCCCGGTCGGCTGGCGGGTCGTGGCCGCCAACCAGGCTGGCCGCTGGGTCCTCTGGAGGAAGGCCTGATTTCCCGGTCCCGGGATGCTGACCGTCGCCGCCCTGGCGTCACTGGGCTGACGCGCCGAACGTGAAGCCGGGCTCGGCTGGGGTCAGCACCGCGGACTGCGGCTTTACGGACCAGACCGCGCCGAGTTCGGCGGCCAGGACGGCGGTGAGCTCGCGAACGCCCGACGCAGCCTCCTCGTGCAGCGCCTCGGCCACGATCAGCACGGCCGCCGTGGAGTCCCGGACCGCAGAAAGGCCGCTCTGCCGGTTCGTCCAGCGCCGGGCGTGCGCCCGCCCGGCGCGGTCGGCGAAGATCACCTCGCCCGCCGCGAGGTGTTCGGTCTGCCCGCCGAACGTCAGGTAGTCCTCGCCGCCAGCCGCGTACCGCACCTCGAGCGGCCAGGCGACCCTGGCGGCGTCGAAGGCCGCGACCGGGATGGCGAAGGCCAGCGAGACGGCGTTGCACAGGTCGACCAGCGGGTGCAGCCGCGGCAGGCTCCCCTGGATACGGAAGCGGCGCAGCAGCGATTCGGACGCGCAGCGGTACTGGGTGGGCTTCAGGCCCATCTGCGTGAAGGCGCGCCGCCACGCCCGGATCTCCGGCAGCTCGCCCTCAGGGCCGTCCGCCAGCCGCGCCTTGGCCACGGCGGCGAACCTGTCCACCTGGGCCTCGACTTCGGCTTGGCTGGTGATGCCGTCGGCGTACAGGACCCCCGGGACCAGGGCGGGAAAGTCACGCCACAGGCGTGCGGAATGCTGGAAGTGCATCAATCCTTCCCTCCTGTCAAGCCGAGGGCTAGGCCGACCGCCACGACCGCCATGCCCGCCCAGACCAGCGGCCTCGGGGCCGGGCCGCCGAGCAGCACCCCGGTGGCCGCCGCGGCGACCGGGGCCACGCCGGTCAGCAGGCCGGCCCGGCTGGCCCCCAGCCGCCGAACACTGGAATACCACAAGACGAAGGCCACCGCCGTGACCGCGACGGCGAGGTACCCGACGGCGAGCCAGTCCGGCCCGCTCAGCCGGGTCACGGCGGTCGGTCCCTCCCGCGCCATCGCCAGCACGGCGAACATCACCGTGGCGAGCCAGGTGGCGTGCACGGACACCCCCCACGGGCCGTGCCGCCCCAGGACCGGTATGGCCAGCAAGGTGAACGCGGCTTCGCAGCCGAAGACCACGACGGCCCAGGCCACGCCGATGGCATCGGTGCGGCCAAGCCCCTGCACCAGACCCGCCCCGGCGGTCACCACCAGCGCGGCGGCCACCAGCGACGAGCGCGGGCGGGACCCTTCGAGGAGCGGCCCGATCACGGCCAGCAGCGCGGGGACGCAGGCGACGGCCACGCCGAGGACGGCGGGTTCGGCGTGTCTGGATCCCTCCACCAGCGCCAGGTTGAACACCACCAGGCCGGTGACCGCGATACCGGACAGCCACAGCCACTCCGTGCCGCGCGGCCTGCTCAGCCGGCGGCCGGTGAGCCGGGCGAGCGCGACGAGCATCAGGCAGGCCACGCCGTACCGCACCGCCTCGGCGGTAAAGACCGGCGTCCCGGCGAGCACCGAGGAGACCGCGACGCTGCCGCCCACGCAGACCATGGCCGTGGCCCCCGCGGCCACGCCGATCGC
>JBAUAY010000505.1:0-1908 GCA_049676235.1 Streptosporangiaceae bacterium | reverse complement strand
CGGGACAAGCCACTACGGTCACTCATGGACGTCCTCCTCGATGCGCTGGGATACCGAACCCGACAACCGCATCAGGAGGACGTCTCCACATCCAGCACCGACGCGCATAAGGAGTTACTAGCGGATGACTAGCCTGCCCGGCCGGGTCAGAACCGGAAGCGAGTCAGGCCGCCCGGCTCCGCCGCCAAGGTCACGATCGCCGAGCGTGGTTCAATGCGATACACGTTCCACGGCGGTGGTCCTTGCGACGGTGCATTGAACGGGGCAGTGATGCCAGACCCGCTGTCGTCGGGTTCGGCCGGCCAACCGTTGTCCGCCCATGCCTTCGCAATACGGGCCACCGCGCCCGGCTCGGTCACTCGCGCAGCGTCACCCTCGATTACGACGTCGGCGTCGCGGATCGACACCGCGATCGAACACCGCGGATCGCGTACGACATTGCGCCCCTTCCGCGTGCCCGCGCCGGTCTGGAACCAGAACGTGCCGTCGAGCCACAGGGCACCGACCGCGGTCACATGCGGGCTACCGTCCTCGTTGATGGTGGACAGCCAGGTCGTGCGGGAGTTCACCGCGTCCGGAGCTGGCGCCGATCCCGCATCGAGCTTCTCAACAACTGCGGCCCAATCCACCGGCGGCAGCCCATCCGCCTTACCCAGATTGGTGATCTCCATAAGCCATCCCTCCATTGTCCAGCGGACATCCTGGCTAACGGCGTGTCGTAGATAAGACGCGCGACGACCGCGAATGTCATCGCGCCCGCAGGTCACGAGCACTCCGAGCGCGCACACATAGGCAGATTCGGACGTTGGTCGGCCGACGGCCGTACCCGTGGCTTCACGCCCGGCGGCCCGGTCCTGATGTGCATCGGGACCGGCCGCTGCCGCCCATGCCGCAGAACCCGAGGGAATGAGGGCTCCGGCCCGGCCCTCGCCAGCCGCCGTGACATGGCGATTAATTCGTATCAGACCGGCCTGCGGCGCCTCCTTGTCAATAAGCAATTGCGGCACCTAGCTGCGGGACAAGTCGCTTTGGAGGGTCAGTGAGCCGGTTGTCCAATGGGCCCGGACCAGTGCCGTCTGGGCGAACCTCGGCAAGCTCGCCAGCGTGCTCGAGCATCGTGCTGCCTGAGCCTGAGGACCTCACCGGATCGCGCGCGGCGCGCCGTTTTGGTGACCGGTGCATCGGGTGTCGTCGGGCGTGCGTTGCTGCGGCGGCTGCGGGGCTTCGACGTGGTGTGCCTGGTGCATCGGTCGCCGGTCTGCGGGCCGGATGTGACCGTTGCGCTGGGCGACATCACCCGGCCGATGTTCGGGCTGGCCGGGCGGGTCTACGTGGAGCTGGCGGCTGGGGTCGATGCGGTCATTCACTGTGCGGCGGTCACGGACTTCCACCGTACCGACGGCAGCCTGGAGGCGACGAACATTGCGGGCACGGGGCACGTGGCCGCGTTCGCCGCCGCGGCCGGGGCGGTGCTGTATCACGTCAGTACCGCGTTCGTGCACACCACGGCGGTCGGTGACCGGGGCCGCACCGCGGTCGGGTACGCCTCGTCGAAGGCGGCGGCCGAGCGGGTCGTGCGGTCCAGCGGCGTGCCGCACGTCATCTTCCGGCCGTCGGTCGTGATCGGCGACTCGGTCACCGGCGAGATCGCGGCGTTCCAGGGCCTGCATCAGGTGACGGCCGGCATCTTCGCGGGCCTGGTGCCGGTGATCCCGTTCGACCCGGGCTGGCCGGTCGGCTTCGTCCCCGCCGACGTCGTCGCCGGCGCGATCACCTGCGCGGTGGAGAACCGGGTGAGTGCGGGCGTGTTCTGGCTCAGCGCCGGGGAGAAGGCGCTGCGCCTAGATGAGAGCGTCGCGGTTGCCGTCGAGCTCGCGCGCGGCCTGGGCGTGAGCATCGACATGCCGC
>JBAUAY010000504.1:0-4359 GCA_049676235.1 Streptosporangiaceae bacterium | reverse complement strand
TAACCGTGAAGAACCTCGCCGACGGCACCACTTACTACTTCAAGGTGACCGCCGTCAACAAGGTCGGCCAGGGTCCCGCGTCGGGCGCCGCGTCCGCCACCCCGGCGGCCGCGGTCACCAAACCCGGGGCGCCCACCGGGCTGACCGCGACCGCGGGCCACGGCCGGGTCACCCTGTCCTGGACGGCGCCGGCCGCCGATGGCGGTGCCGGTATCAGCGGCTACCTGATCTACCGGGGAACAAGCCCGGGCGGCGAGTCCCGTGTGCCGGTCAACGGCGCCCCAGCCCAGGCCACCAGCTACACAGCGACCGGCCTGGCCAACGGCACCGATTACTACTTCGCGGTAGCCGCGGTCAACGACGCCGGACGTCAGGGGAACAATTCCGCCGAGGCGTCGGCCATTCCGGTGTCAGCCACCGCTTCGGCGTCCGCCTCTAGCTCGGCGTCCGCCTCTACCTCGGCGTCCGCGTCTAGCTCGGCGTCCGCGTCTGACTCGGCGTCCGCGTCTAGCTCGGCGCCAGGAGCGCCGGGAGCGCCGACCGGTCTGACCGCGACGGCGGGCGACGCCCAGGTGAGCCTGTCGTGGACCGCACCTGCCTCGGGCGGCTCGCCGGCCAGATACGACGTCTACGAAGGCACCAGCCCCGGCTTCTCCCTGGGCACCCCGGTCAGCAGCACCACCGGCCCGAGCGCCACGGTGACCGGCCTGGCCAACGGCACCACCTACTACTTCGTGGTGATCGCGGTCGACGCCAACGGCAAGCTGAGCGCTGCTTCCAGCGAGGCGTCCGCCGACCCGACCGTTGAGGCCGTCCTGACCTCGAAGAAGGTTCCGAAGCCGGTCATCGTCTCGTTGGCTGCCGTAGCCATCGGGGCCACCGCCGCAGCCTTGACCCTGGCCGCGCAGCGGCTGAGCAAGCGCCCGCCCAGGTCGCATCCGCCGGCAGCGCCCCTGTCGGAGGTGCGGGCCGTGCCTGACCCGGGCCGGCCAGGTCCGGTAAGCATCCACGAGATCGGCACGGAGGAGACGTATACGGTCCGCCTCGAGCCTCTCCCCGCCGCCATCATCACGACGACGACGACGATCGAGGAGATGAGCTTGTGACGACGGCCAGGCCGGACCGTTCGCTTACCGCCGCTGATCTGCTGTTCGGCTCGTCCGCGGACGCCGCTGGGGCCCTGGCCCGGCAGATCGTGTCGGTCGGCCGGGGCCAGAACCTCGGCCGGGCCCTGGAGCGCCTCCCGCGGGTGACCCGGGACGCCGCCATCCGCGAGGCCGCGCTGGCCGCGGCCGTACTGCTGAAGATCGACCTCGTTGACGTGCTCGTGGCCGGCTGGCGTGACCACAGGGACATCCGTTCCGCCGCGCGGCGCACGCTAGCCACGCCGGGCAGCAAGGAACTGGTCGGCGTGGCCCCGCACCGGATCAGCACCGTCCAGCAGCCCGCGGTCGGCATTCTCCTCGACGGTCACCGGGTGCATACCCTCCAGCTCGGCCTGTCCATCATCTTCGAGGTCACCGGCCTGGTGGCCGGGGTCAGCCGCGGTCGGCTCGCCGGCCTGCACGCCGGGCGCGGTGAGGTCGGCGTCGCCCTGACCGTCCACGAGATCGAGATTCTCACCAAGCGGGCGCACCTCGAGTTGCCCGGCATGGTGGCGCTGCGGACCGGATTGCGGCTCCTGCCGGGCCACGAGTACCCGGACGATGCCGCTGGCGGCCATCCGAGCAGCGAGCTCCCGGGCGGTCAGGTCTCCGGTGCGGAGCACCCGGTCAGCCAGTTCCCGGGTGTCGACCTCATGGACGGCCGGTCCGCGGCCACCGAGGGCCCCGGCAGCGAGCATTCGAGCGGCCAGCTCCCAGGCTCCGGGCATCCCAGCAGCGGTGACGCGGACCATGCTTCGGTGCCCTGGTGGGAGAAGACCCAGCTGGACCCGGCCCGCCGTGAGGTTTCATGATCATGGCCAGTCCGGGCAAGATAACGACCAATACTGGCCACGATCATGGTGCATCTTAAGGAGACCAATCGCGCGGCTCGGGTGACGCGAATCAGCAAGTGGATATCGGGCGTAAACGGCGAGCCTGCTTGCCGGCGTCCGGCCAAGGCCATAGAGTCCAAAATCAGGTTCCGAGGGCATCGTCCCGGCCTTAGCACGGGAGGTTCGCGCTGGTGGTAGCATCGCGTTCGACTGAGCCCCAGGCAGGAGAACTGGGGCCGACCGGGAGGCCATATTCGGCCTTCCCCATTCCCGAGCCGCTTATGGTGCACGGCCCCGCGCGCGTCATCGCGGTTTGTAACCAGAAGGGCGGCGTCGGCAAGACGACCACCACGATAAACCTCGGCGCCGCCCTGGCCGAGCAGGGCCGCCGGGTGCTGCTCGTGGACTTCGACCCGCAGGGCGCGCTGTCGGTCGGGCTCGGTATCCAGCCGCATGACATCGACAACACCGTCTACAACTTGCTGATGGAGCGCGACGTCACCGCGCACGACGTGCTGTTCAAGACCAGCGTCGACGGCATGGACCTGATGCCGAGCAACATCGACCTGTCCGGCGCCGAGGTGCAGCTGGTGCACGAGGTCGGCCGTGAGTACGTGCTCGGCGGGGTGCTGCAGCCGCTGATGTCGGACTACGACATGATCATGATCGACTGCCAGCCGTCCCTGGGCCTGCTTACGATCAACGCGCTCGCGTGCGCGGACAGCGTGGTCATCCCGCTGGAGTGCGAGTATTTCGCCATGCGCGGCGTGGCCCTGCTGATGGAGACCATCGACAAGGTTTCGCGTCGGCTGAATCCGAAGCTCACCATAGACGGCTTGCTCGCCACTATGTACGACTCGCGGACGCTTCATACCCGTGAGGTCCTGGCCAGCATGGTCAATGGTTTCGGCGACAAGGTTTTTCATACTGTAATCAACCGCACGGTGAGGTTCCCGGACGCTACGGTGGCCGGAGAGCCTATTACCAGCTTCGATTCAGGGTCAACGGGGGCACACGCCTATCGGGAGCTGGCCAAGGAGGTACTGGAGCGGTGGCGGCAGGCAGGGGACGATCACGGAGGGTAAGCCTGCCCGGGGTTGCTGAACTCTTGCGTCCCGCCGCCCCTGGTCCGGACGGGGGCGACCAGCGCCAGGCCAGCGGGCGGGAGAAGCACACTCAGAAGATCACCGTTTACCTGTCCGCCGAGGAACTCCTTGACTTGGAACGCGCCCGGCTCGCGCTGCTGCGCTACGGTGCCGCTGCCGACCGGGGCCGGATCGTCCGGGAGGCGATCGCCGTGCTACTCGCCGACCTCGACGCCTGCGGCCAGGACAGCCTCCTGGCACGCCGTATCGCCAGTTCCAGCAGCGTCGGCTCCAACAATGCCGGCTCCACCATGGCCAACTCCCACAGTGCCAGCGCTAACGATGCCAGCGCCAACAGTGCTCCTGACGAGCCGAACGGAACGAGCGAATCCGCGCTCTAGCCGGGACCGGCTACCGTCATGACCGTGAGCACGGACCTGACCGGCGACCCGGACGGCGCGGAAAGCGCGGCCCGGTCCGGCGCCTTCCAGGTGCACCTGGACGTGTTCGAGGGCCCGTTCGACTTGCTGCTTGCCCTGATCTCCAAGCACAAGCTGGACATCACCGAGGTCGCCCTCTCCCAGGTCACCAACGAGTTCATCGCCTACATTTCGGAACGCTCCGACGGCTGGGACCTGGACCAGGTCAGCTACTTTCTGGTCGTCGCGGCCACCCTGCTCGACCTGAAGGCCGCCCGGTTGCTGCCGTCGGGGGAGGTGGAGGACGAGGAGGACCTCGCCTTGCTCGAGGCCAGGGACTTGCTCTTCGCCCGGCTGCTGCAGTATCGCGCGTACAAGGAAGTCGCGGCCGTCTTCGCCGCCCGGATGACTGCTGCGGCCCGCCGGTTCCCGCGCCGGGTCCCGCTGGAGCCCCGGTTCGCCCAGTTGCTCCCCGAGGTGCTGCTTGGCCTCGGTCCGGCCGAATTCGCCCGGCTCGCCTCACTTACCCTCACCCCGAAGCCGCCGCCGAAGGTCGACACCGGCCACATTCACTCCCCGATGATCAGCATCAGGGAGCAGGCCGTTTTCCTCGCGACCCTGCTGCGCGAACTCGGCCGGGCCAGCTTCCGGCGGCTGACCGCCAACGCCGCGGGCAGCTATGAGGTGGTGGCCTCGTTCCTGGCCCTGCTCGAGCTGTACCGGGAGGAGACGGTGTCCTTCGAGCAGGTCGCCCCGCTCGGCGAGCTTTACGTGACATGGACGGGTGCGGCGGACACTGATAGCGTCAATGAGCTGACGGAAAGCGACGACGACGAATGACCAGCGCAACCCCTGAGAAATCCGGGAACCCTGAGGC
>JBAUAY010000503.1:0-2054 GCA_049676235.1 Streptosporangiaceae bacterium | reverse complement strand
GGTGATACCGGCCCGTCGCCGTGACCTTGCCATGCGCCGCACGCACGCCACACGGCACCGATGAGGGCTGCTGGCCTGCCGTGCGGGCGAACAGTGGGTGAACTGGGCAAGGCGAGCGCATGATGGTAGCCAGCAGACCCAACGCGGGGAGGCACCGGACATGACTGCGGGCGACCATTTCGAGCGGGTGGCCGTGGTCTATGAATCGCTGCGCACCACCGACGAGGAGCCGGTGCGCACGATCGGCCAGCTCCTGCCCGGCCGCCCCGTGACCGGCCTGGATATCGGCTGCGGGACGGGACGGTACACGCGGCTGCTGCGCGCTCTGCTGCCGGACGGCTCGCTGCTGGTCGCGGCCGATGTCTCGGCGGCCATGCTGGCACAGCTCAGGGCCGCCAGCCGCGGCCACGCCCGTGGGGTGGTCCCGCTGCTGGCGGCCGCCGAACAGCTGCCGTTGCGGACCGCCAGCCTGGACCTGGTCACCGCGTTCAACTGCGTGCACCACCTCGACCTGGCTCGCTTCCTGGCCGCCGCCGCCCGGGTGCTGGCACCCGGCGGCCAGCTGTTCATCTACACCCGCACCCCGCAGCAGAACGCGCGCACGATCTGGGGGCGCTACTTCCCCGGTTTCACCGAGCACGAGCAGCGCCTGCACAGCCAGGCCGCGATCCGGGACGCCGTCAGGCGGACCGATGGGCTCACGATGGTCGCGACACAGACCTTCCGGCACCCGCGCACTAGTACGGCCGAGCGGCTCGGGGCCCAGGCCCAGGGGCGCCACTACTCGACATTCTCCTTCTACACGCCGCAGGAGCTGCGCGCCGCCATCGCGACCTTCCTGGCCCGCCTGCCCAGCCCCGAGGTCTCCTGGGTTGACGAGCACCTGCTGGTCATCGCCGGCGGGAGCCGCCACCACCAGGCGGAGCCTGACGGCCCGGCCGGCCTGGCGGACCAGGCGATCAAGGATTCAGGCCCCCAGATCAGCGCCGGGCGCGCCGGTCGGGCTCCCGACAGGCGTCCCGGCGGCCGCGCGCAGATCACCCCGTTATGCGCCCCCCCGATTGCCGACGACGACCTTCGGCACAGCGCCCAGATCGGCGGTTATCTTAAGTCCATTCGGGATAAGCCCTGGTCATGAGGGGTTTTGCGTCTGAGACAGGTCGCTGACGTGAGGTTCTGGGCGCGGCTCAGAACTCAAAAGCGCAGCAACAAGAGGATAGACGCAGGTCACGTGCGTGACATCGCTTCCGCTGCGTCGTAGACACCACTTAGGATAATGCGTCCACGACGCAGCTCAAAAAAGTCCGTAAAGCTACATCGGAGCCACCCCAAAGTGGACTTCGGATAACGGCGGGCCGGCGCGCGATTATCGAGAGCTCTTCGCGTCGTTGGCTGCATAACAGTCCCCGGTTACGGCCCGGCCGGACGGTCGGGCGGGGCTGTATGTTTCAGCCTGTCGCACAAACGGCACGAACGCCATCTCGACCCCAATATATGGAGCAGCTGACCGAAGGCAATACTAGATCTTGTGGTGCAGGAGCGCTGGCCGGGCTTTGTGCGACAGGTTGGTTTATGCATCGTGGCGACCGGCGTGAACGTCCGCTTCCGCCGCGGACAGGTCGAGCGCCAGAGGTTCACGGCCCGCGACGGCGCCCAGGCGGGCGATCACTCTGCATCCGCGAACCCTGCCAGCCGAGGAGGGAGGCTGACGGGAAGGCCATCGCGGTGAGCAACCTGAGTCTTGGTGCACCCGCGCAAAGGGGATTCGATCTGCGTGGACTTCGGCTCGATGCCGATCACCACGCTGGCCGCCCGGATTTGGACATTGTGTGCGTCCGCGGGCCGGGCGTACGGGGATCGCTGGTTACATCCTAGGGCCGACGGCCGTCGGTCAGGTCAGTCGAGGTAGTCCCGGAGGACCTTGGACCGGGACGGGTGGCGCAGCTTCGACATGGTCCTGGACTCGATCTGGCGGATCCGCTCCCGGGTGACCCCGTAGACCTTGCCGATCTCATCGAGGGTCTTGGGCTGCCCGTCGGTCAGCCCGAACCGCA
>JBAUAY010000502.1:0-2464 GCA_049676235.1 Streptosporangiaceae bacterium | reverse complement strand
GCGCCGGCTGCGGGTGGTCAGGCAGCGTGGCCAGCAGGTGGTCCAGGTATCGCTGGTGCTCGGCGCCGGCGTCGCTGACCCGGCCGAACTCGCCGCCGTCCGGCACCGGCCCGGCTATCCCCAGCCGGGCCTCGATCTCGTCTTCGGTGGCGTCCCGCAGCTTGACCCCGCCGGGACCGAAGAACTTGATCCCGTTGTCCCTGGCCGGGTTGTGGCTCGCGGAGATGACCACGCCGAAGGCGGCGCCCAGCGCTCCGGTCAGGTAGGCCACGCCCGGCGTGGGGATGATCCCCAGCCTGAGCACGTCCACCCCGGTGCTGGCCAGGCCGGCGACGACGGCCGCCTCGAGGAACTCGCCCGATACACGCGGGTCCCGGCCGACCACGGCCACAGGCCGTCCGGGCGAGCTCGCGCCGCGGCCGAGGACAGCGACTGCGGCCATGCTGAGATCCATGGCCAGACGGGCGGTCAGTTCGCGACCAGCGACCCCCCGGACACCGTCTGTGCCGAACAGGCGGCTACGCTGACCCGCTTCACCCATTTCGCTCCGCTCGTTGCTCTGCCCATATGAGCTGGGCCCGTATGCGTCGGGCTCGGGTACGTTGGCGTGTGCTCGACAGGCTCGCAGCCAGGCACTTACCGCTTGGAGTACTGCGGTGCCTTCCGGGCCTTCTTCAGGCCGTACTTCTTGCGCTCCTTGACCCGGGCGTCCCTGGTCACGAAGCCGGCCTTCTTCAGCGCCGGGCGGTTCTCCGGGTCCACCAGGATCAGCGCCCGGGTCACGCCGAGGCGCAGAGCACCCGCCTGCCCGGTGACGCCGCCGCCGGAGATCCGGGCCACCACGTCGAACTGGTCCTCCGCGCCGAGGTTCACGAACGGCTCGCTGACCAGCTGCTGGTGCACCTTGTTCGGGAAGTATACGTCGAGCGTCCGGCCGTTGATCAGCCACTGGCCCGTGCCCGGCAGGATGCGAACCCTGGCGATGGCCTCCTTACGGCGGCCGGTACCTGACGCGTTACCGGTGACCACTGGACGCCGGGCGACGGTCCGGCCCGGAGCGTCCTGTGCGGTTTCTGTCGTGTACTCCGAAGGGACGTCCGCGCCGAACTCGCCGTCGGCGTAGTCAGTGGGTTCAGCGTCGTCCTCGACGCTGCTGGTGGTGGTTACGCCAGTGGGCTCAGCCACGGTCTTCCTCGTGCTTCCTCTGCTTGTCTACTGCTCGATCTGCGTGATCTCGTACGGCTGCGGCCGCTGCGCCTGGTGCGGGTGGTCGGGGCCCGCGTACACCTTGAGCTTGCTCAGCGTCTTGCGGCCGAGCGTGTTCTTGGGCAGCATCCCCCGCACGGCCTTTTCCACGGCCCGCTCGGGGTTGCTGGCCATCAGGCTGGCGTAGGAGACCGCCCGCAGGCCGCCCGGATAACCGGAGTGCCGGTAAGCGTGCTTCTGCTCGAGCTTGTTGCCGCTAAGCGCGACCTTGGCCGCGTTGATCACGATGACGAAATCGCCCGTGTCCACGTGCGGCGCGAAAATCGGCTTGTGCTTGCCCCGGAGCAGCACGGCCACGTGGCTGGCCAGGCGGCCGAGCACCACGTCGGAAGCGTCGACGACATGCCACTGCCGCGTAATGTCCCTGTCCTTCGGGCTGAATGTGCGCACAGTCCTAAGCCTTCGCGTATGTATCGTGATCTTCTCCGGCCGCACCTGCTGGTGACGGCCGCTCATGAGGCGCTCCGCAGGCGCACCGCGCCGCGCGAACTGCGCGTACGGAAGGCACACCACGTGCATGCCCCGTCGCGCATGACGCCAATGCAGCATACTCCGTCTCACGCAGCGATGCCAAAGCGACGTCGCCATCGAGCCCGCCGCAGGAAGGGTGTCACGGCTCGCTGCCAGGCAACTACACGAGAGCCGGAAAGTTCCGCGACGACCCTACAGGAACTGAACAGAACGCTACTCTCATCGTTATGGATCAGCAGGGCGCAGGACGCCGTTCGGCTGCGGACACGCGCCGTCAGCCGCCCTGGCCATCGCTGGAAGGCACTGACGGCTCCGGGGTTCCTGAGGGCAGGGATATCGCTAACACCGGTCCGTTGCCCGTCCGCCCGCCGGGATACAGCGCCAGCGGATACGACCCTACCGGGAGCGGCGCCCAGCGGGTCCTCGGTCCAGCGACAGGCCCGCAGCGGCTCATCGGCTCAGCCAGCGGATCTCAGCCCGTCTTGTCTTCCGGCAGCGGCGCCTTGTCTTCCGGCAGCGGCGCCCACCGGGTCCTCGGTCCGGGGACCGGCCCGGGGCGGCTGATCGACTCGGCCAGCGGATCCCAGCCGGTCTTGCCCCGCGGCACAGGATCCCAGCCGGTCCTGAGTCCGGGCAGCGGCCCGCAGCCCGCGCCGGGCGCGCCGGGCGTGCCCCAAGGACCCGGGTCGACAGGCCCCTGGGGGCGGACGCCGGTCCAGGGCTACCC
>JBAUAY010000501.1:0-2042 GCA_049676235.1 Streptosporangiaceae bacterium | reverse complement strand
CTTCCGGGGCCCCCGGGGTCACAGGGAACCCAGCGGCTTCAGCCCTTGCCCCCAGTCCGGCCGCCGCGCCCCGAGCAGCGATGGCCCGACCAGCAGCGTCCCGACCCGCAGCAGCGTCCCGACCCGCAGCATCCCGACCCGCGGCAGGCCCCGTCGGCGGGGCGCCGTTACCGGGGTTAGCCCACATGCGGACCGGCGGGGTGGCCCCGCCTGGCGCGGAGCGGATCACGTTGCTGGGGCGGCCTGGCTGTCACCTGTGTGACGACGCGCGGGCCGTGATCGAGCGGGTGGCCGCCGACCTTGGCGTTGGCTGGCAGGAACGCGATATCACCGCTTCGCCTGATGACATGAATGAGTACTGGGACAAGATCCCCGTGATCTTCGTCGACGGGGTGCAGGTCGACTTCTGGCGGGTGAGAGAGGACCGCCTCCGGGCGGCACTCGGCTGACCCCGGTCCTGGTCAGGTCTGGGACCAGGGCCGCCCTGCAGCGGGCTCCTGCTGGCGCGGGGCAGGCCGCCGGGCGCCACTTTGTGAATAGATGCACAAAGGCGTACCGTGGAGCAACGACGTCGGCTGACGCGGGCTCTTACCGCCGCCTTGATCCCAACCCCGAGAGCCCAACCCCAGGAGCGCTGCCGCGATGCACAGTAACGCTATGTCGTCAGAGGCCAGCGGCCATACTGCGACCAATGGCCTGGCCGAGGCCAACGGTCAGGGCCCGGGCCACGGTCGGCCCAGAACCGACGGCCGAGCGGCCGACGGCCCGGCCAGGGCGGATGACCTGGCCGAGGTGAACGGCCAGCCTGACGGGATACCCGAGGCCACCGTGGCGCGGCTGCCGGTATACCTGCGCGCGCTGTACGGCCTGGCCGAGCGGGGTATCAGCACCGTGGCCAGCGAGGAACTCGCCGCCGCCGCGGGCGTCAACTCGCCCAAGCTGCGCAAGGACCTGTCCCACCTCGGCTCGTACGGCATCAGGGGGGTCGGCTACGACGTCGACTATCTCGTCTACCAGGTGTCCCGGACGCTGGGCCTGACCCAGGACTGGCCGATGGTCATCGTGGGCGCCGGTAACCTGGGCCGCGCCCTGGCCAACTACGGCGGTTTCGTCTCCCGCGGCTTCACGATCTCGGCCATGCTCGATTCGGACCCGGCTATCGTGGGCAACAAGATCGCGAGGCTGACCGTCAGGCACGCCGACGAGCTTGAAGCCCTGGTGGCCAGGCACAAGGTCGCGATCGGCGTGATCGCCACCCCGGCCGGGTCCGCGCAGGCCGTCTGCGACCGGCTCGTCGCGGCTGGCGTCACGAGCATTCTTAACTTCGCTCCGCTCGTGCTGAGTGTGCCGGAAGGGGTAGACGTGCGGAAGGTCGACCTGTCGATCGAGCTGCAGATTCTCGCCTTCCACGCCCAGCGCCGGTCCGCGGCCCGGCCGGAATCCCGGTCCGCGGGCACTCCGGGGGCTGGGGAATCCGCGGGACGGCCACGCGGCGGGAACCCCGAGGCCGTCGACGGACGTTCAAGACCTCAGGTAACTCCGGAACTCGCGGCCAAGGGCTAGGCGGTGGACAGGTGAGTGTGCTGGTGGTCGGCCTTAGCCACAAGAGCGCCCCGGTGGCGACCTTGGAGCGCGCCGCGGTAAGCGGTGACACTCTCACCAAGCTGCTCCGCGACGTAGTGCAGGCCGAACCAGTGGCCGAGGCCTTCGTCGTCTCGACCTGCAACCGGGTTGAGGTGTACGCCGACGTGGACCGGTTCCACGCGGGCGTCACCGCGATCTGCGAACTGCTCGCGCGGCACTGCGGCCTGCCGCCGCACGAGCTCACCCAGTACCTGTACGTGCATTACGAGGACCGTGCGGTGAGCCATCTGCTCGCGGTGGCCGCCGGGCTCGACTCGATCGTGGTCGGCGAGGACCAGATCCTCGGCCAGGTGCGCTCGGCGGTCAAGCTGGCCGCGGAGCACGGCACGGCCGGCCGGGTGCTCGGCGAGCTCGGCCAGCTCGCGCTGCGCACCGGCAAGCGGGCCCGCGCCGAGACC
>JBAUAY010000500.1:0-1642 GCA_049676235.1 Streptosporangiaceae bacterium | reverse complement strand
CGAGCTAGAGACCGCCGCCGGGAATCTGCGTCGGCTGGCCCGGCTGAGCCTTAGCCCGGCTGAGCGGCGGGCGCTGGCCGTCCAGCTCGTCGCGGACGGCTGGTCGCAGGCACGAGCCGCCGAGCTGTCGGGCATACATCAGCGGACGCTATGGAACGAGCTGCGGTCGGGCCGCGCTCATGGCTTCCTCGCGTAGGTTCCGCGGCCCGGCACCGTGTAGGCGTATCCCTCGTCGACGAGCACGCCGATCGCCCGGCGCACGGTGCCGACCGCGAGCCCGGTTTCCCCGACGATGTGCTGTATAGAGGGCAGCGGCTCGTCCGGGCCGATCTCGCCGCTCGTGATCGCCTCGCGAAGCTGCCGGGCTAGCTGGGCATAGCTCGGCTCGGGACTGCGCGTGTCGATCACGAGCCGGACCATGATCGCCAGAGTAGCCATGCTGCTCATAGCTGCTTTATCAGGTCATGCTAGCCATAGTTGCCATAGCTGGCATAGTTAGGTCATGGTTAGTACATGCACCTTGTGCGGAACGTGAGAGAGTCGGCCGAGATGTGGACGGTTGGGTGGCTGCGGTTTCACTGGGGCGATGCCTACCGGATCGAGGCCGAGTGGCGGGCCGTGCGCCGCGACGGTAAGGGCGAGCCGATCGTCGCCGTGAGCGCCGCCGAGCTGGCCGAGCTGATCAGCGCCGACTACCGCCGCGAGCGCGTACCCCGCGACATGCCCTGAGCACTCCATCTCTCACGCATATAATCGGTCCGAACCCTCCGGATCGGCCAGGACGTGCCAGGATTCCTCGCCCGTCTGACCCACGTCGGCGGGCTTGGCGCCGACAGCCAGCAGACGCTCAAGCTCTTCACGCTGGTCTCGATCGGTTGGGTTCACGTCGATATGCAGCGGCAGCTTGCCGGCCTGCGTCGCCCCGAAACCGTCGCGCTGTTGGATCGCTTACAGCCGGCGTACCAGAAAGTCCTCGAAAGAAATCCTGGAAGTGGTGTCGGATCGGGGCAGAGGTGTTCGTAGCAGGGGTAAGAGGCCGCCCACGAGGGGCGCCGCGAACCACAGGAGATGATCCAAGATGCAGTACCTGGTTTCCGTCATCGACGACACGGCCGGCCTCGCCACCCCGGACGAGATGGCGGCCATCGACGTATTCAACGGCCGGCTCCAGGCGGAGGGTCACTGGGTCTTCGCCGGTGGCCTCGCGGCGCCCAGCTCGGCCACCGTCATCGACAACCGAGGTGAGGAAGTGATGTTCACCGACGGGCCCTTCCTGGAGTCGAAGGAGTATCTCGCCGGCTTCTGGATCATCGAGGCCGCCGACCTCGACGTGGCGCTCAAGCTCGCCGCCGAGGGGTCGAAGGCCTGCAACCGGAAGATCGAGGTACGGCCGTTCCTGTGAGCGTTGTCGACGTCCGGGAGGCGATCACCCAGGCCCATCACGAGGAGTGGGCCCGGGTGGTCGCCTTCCTGACCAGGAGTTTCGGTGACCTCGACATCGCCGAGGAGGCGGCGGCCGAGGCGTTCGCGACCGCCGTCCAGCGGTGGCCGGCCGACGGCGTACCCCCCAACCCCGGCGCCTGGCTGACCACCACCGCCAACCGCAAGGCCATCGACCGGATCCGGCGCGAGAACAAGCGCG
>JBAUAY010000499.1:0-12736 GCA_049676235.1 Streptosporangiaceae bacterium | reverse complement strand
GACATCAAGGCGGTCAGCTTCGTCGGCTCCACGCCCATCGCCAGGTACGTCTACGAAAACGGAACCGCCAACGGCAAGCGCGTGCAGGCCCTCGGCGGCGCCAAGAACCACATGGTGGTGCTGCCCGACGCGGACCTCGACCTGGCCGCGGACGCCGCGACCTCGGCCGGGTTCGGCTCGGCGGGGGAGCGCTGCATGGCGGTCTCCGCACTGGTCGCCGTCGACCCGATCGGCGACGAACTGGTCAGCAGGATCAGGGACCGAGTGGCGAAGCTCCGGGTCGGGCCGGGGGCCGACGAGCGGTCCGAGATGGGGCCGCTGGTCACCGGGCCGCACCGGGACAAGGTCGCCTCGTACCTGGACAGCGGGGTCCGTCAGGGTGCCACGCTCGCCGTCGACGGCCGGGTCCACCCGGTCATCGGAGGCATGAAGGGGGCAGGGGAGGTGGGTGGGGGATTCTGGCTCGGCCCGAGCGTCCTGGACCACGTCACCCCGGAGATGAGCTGCTACACCGACGAGATCTTCGGGCCGGTGCTGAGCGTGCTGCGCGCCCCGACCTACGAGGCCGCCGTGGACCTCGTCAACAACAGTCCCTACGGCAACGGCGTGGCCATCTTCACCAACGACGGGGGAGCGGCCCGCCGGTTCGTGTCCGAGGCCGAGATCGGCATGGTCGGGGTCAACGTGCCGATCCCGGTCCCGATGGCGTACTACTCCTTCGGCGGCTGGAAGGCCTCGCTGTTCGGCGACACGCATGTGCACGGTACCGAAGGCGTGCACTTCTATACCCGCGGCAAGGCGGTCACGTCCCGCTGGCTCGACCCGAGTCACGGCGGCGTCAACCTCGGCTTCCCGGTTAACACGTAGGAAGGGCATATACCCTGCTGGGCCGGTCAGGAGCGTGACGCCCTGACCGGCCCAGAGGTGTTTCCTCTTAGCGGACGCCGCTCATTCCCGGCGTCCCGCTAGCCACCTGGGCGCTCGCACCCGGAGTCACCTCCGCGGGCCGGGCCCCGCGGCGCCCCCGAGGCCCGCGGGATCCGAAGGCCCGGTCGCCGAGCAGGGCCAGCCCGGCCGGCAGCAGCACGCCGCGGACGATGGTCGCGTCGATGAGCACCGCGGCCGCCATGGCCACGCCGAACACCTTGAACTCGATCAGCGACAGCGTGGCGAAGATCGAGAACACCGCCACCATGATCACCGCGGCGCTGGTCACCACGCCCGCACTGCGGGCGATGCCGTCGGTGACCGCGGTCCGGGCCGACGCGCCGCCCAGCCACAGCTCCCTGATGCGGCTCAGGATGAACACCTGGTAGTCCATGCTCAGCCCGAACAGCAGCACGAACATGAACAGCGGCAGCCAGGTCGTGATCCCGCCGTAGGCGGTGAAGCCGAGCAGGCGCTCCAGGTGGCCGTCCTGGAAGATCAGGACCATCAGGCCGTAGGCGGCGCCGACCGAGAGCAAGTTGAGGAGGATCGACAGAGCCGGGATATAGACCGAACGGAATGTCCTCATCAGCAGCAGGAACGCAAGACCCAGCACGAAGACGAAGACCCACGGGGCGGTTTTCGCCAGCTGCGCATCGAAATCGTGGTTGCCCGCGGTCAGCCCGGCCACCGCGTAGCTGATCCCCGGAACCTGGCCGAAGGTGTCCGGCAGCGCCTGGGTGCGCAGCGTGGCCAGCGCGCTGTTGGACGTGGCGTCCGTCCCGCTGCCCGCCAGTGGCACCGACACGATCAGCACCTGGTTGTTCCCGAACATCGCGGTGCTGATGGGCTCGCGGATGGCGCCATGGCTGGCCGCCGCCTCCCGGTGCAGCGCGGCGACGGCCGCTCCGACCTGCTTGCCACCGAGATCCGCGCCGGTCACGACCACCTCGGCCGGTGCGGGGCCACCGGGGAAGGCCTGCGAGATGTCCATCAGGCTGCGGACCACCGGCACATTGGATGGCAGCGAGTGGATGCCCGCGTCCTCCAGGTTCAGCGAAAGTACCGGCGCGGCCAGCGCCAGCAGCACCGCCGCGGCGACGCCGCCCCAGATCAGCGGGCGCCGCACCACCGCACGGGCCAGCATCCCCCAGAACCTGGATTCGCGGGCCACGGTGCGCCGCCGGCCGAGGAACGGGATCCGGCCGCGTTCGGTCCACTTGCCGAGCATGGACAAGATCGCGGGCAGGAAGGTCAGCGAGCCGAGCACCGCCACGCCGACCACCACGATCGTGCCGACGGCGACGCCGGAGAACACGTCGATGCCGGTCAGGAACAGGCCGGCCAGGGCGACCATCACGGTCAGCCCGGACACCACGATGGCCCGCCCCGAGGTGCCGGCCGCGATCCGCAGCGCTTCGGTGGTGTCGTGCCCCGCCGCGCGTTCCTCTCGCGTGCGGCGCAGGTAGAACAGCGAGTAGTCGATGCCGACCGCCATCCCGACCAGCAGCACGATCGAGGAGGTGGTGCTGTCGATCGGCAGCCAGTGGCTGGGGATGGCGAGCAGCGAGATCGCCGATATCACAGCGGTGCCGGCCAGCAGCAGCGGGATGCCGGCCGCGATCAGCGCGCCGAACACGATCAGTAGCAGGACCAGCGAGACCGGCACCGAGGTGACCTCGGCCTTCCTGAAGTCCTGGCTGGTGATGCTGCCGGTAGCCCGGTCCAGGCTGGCGTCGCCGGCCTCCTCGATCTTCAGCCCGGGATGGTGCGCCGCGACGGCGGCGACCGCGTTCATGGCCGGGACGACCGCCTGGTCGTCATGGCCCGGGGCGCCCGCGACGTTGAAGGTGACCAGCGCCGACCGGCCCCCTCCCGGGCCAGCACTGACCAGACCCGGGCGGCTGAGCGGCGACTGGATGTCGGCCGCGGCGTGCGGCCGAGCCCGCAGCGCCGCAACGACCTGCCGGACCGCCTCGCGCATCTGCGGGTCGTTCCGGTAGGTCTGGCTCGCCGAGCGACCCTGGACGAGCACGCTCTCGCTGTCGGGCTGCTGGACGACCGGCTCGTTCAGCACCCGTTCGGCCCGCCCCGCCTGCCCGGGGTCGTAGCTGTTGATGTTGGAGGTGCCGATTTTCTGACCGATGACTACGGCCGCGACGACCAGCAGCAGCCAGCCGAAGACAGCGGTCTTGCGATGTCGAACGGACCAGCCGGCCATTCGTTCCACGACGGGGGCCCGTGCTAGCTGCTTCTTATTCATGCCACTAAGACTGGTGACCGCCACTCGGCGGGACCATGGTGCGACCTGCCCAAGGCCGGGTGGGGTTAGCCTCACCCCGTTCCGGGGGGTCCGGATGATGGGCAACCGGAGGTGTCATGCCATAGCGTCGGAGGCATGTTCCTCCTCCGCGATCTGGTGTCGCCACGCACCTGGCTCGCCATGACCAGTCACCTGGCCGGCCTGGTCATCGGGTTCGCGGTCATCTTCATCTTTACCTTCGGCCTCGGGTTCGGGTTCGGCTTCGTGGTGATCGCGTTGGTCGGCCTGCCGATCCTGGGCGTGACGCTGCGGTTCGCCGAGTGGTTCGCCACGGCCGAGCGGGCCAGGCTGGGATTCATGCTCGGGGTGCGGATCCCGGCCTGGCCCGCTGGCAGCTCTTCGAAGCGGGCCGGGTACCGGTGGGGCATCGTGCCGCGCTGGCGGATGTTCACCGAGCGGGCGACCTGGAGTGAAATCGGCTATGGGCTGCTGCGGCTGCCGGTCAGCGCGGTTGCCGCGACGGTCAGCGTCGCGGCCTGGGCCGCGGGCCTGGTCTTGCTGACGCTACCGCTGTACAACTCGTCGCTGCCCAGCGGCGGCGCCGAGATCGGGGACATCGTGCTGCGCGGCACGCCCACGATGGCGGCCTCGGCGGTGATCGGCCTGCTGGTGCTGCTGGCCGCGGCGCAGCTGACCCGCGGGCTGGCCATCGCGGACGCCGCGATGTCTCGCCGGCTGCTCGGCCCGCGCAGCGACCTGGCCGCCCGGGTGACCGAGCTGGAGATCAGCCGGGAGCGAGTGGTGGACGCGGCCGAGGTGGAACGGCGGCGGATCGAGCGTGACCTGCACGACGGCGCGCAGCAGCGGCTGGTCGCGCTGGCCATGGAGCTCGGCCGGGCCCAGGCGAAGTTCACCGATGACCCCGAGGGGGCCAGGAAGCTGGTCGACCAGGCCCACGCGCAGGCCAAGGAGGCCCTCACCGAGCTGCGCAACCTCGTCCGGGGCGTGCACCCGCCGGTGCTGACCGAGCGCGGCCTGGACGCAGCCTTGTCCGGCTTGGTTGCGCTGTGCCCGGTGCCGGTCGACATGCACGTGGACGTGCCGGTGCGGCCGAAGTCCGCGGTGGAGGCGGTCGCCTACTTCGTGGTGGCCGAGGCTCTGACCAACGTCGCCAAGCACTCCCGGGCCAACCACGCCAGGGTCGTGGTGGAAGGCCACGGCTACCCGGGCACGCTTACCGTCATGATCAGCGACGACGGGATCGGCGGGGCCGACGCTCACAGCCCGGGTCTTTCCGGTCTGGCGGACCGCGTGTCCGGGGTGGACGGGCGGCTCTCGGTCGAGTCGCCGAGCGGCGGCCCGACGATCATCGCGGCGGAACTGCCATGCGGGTAGTCATCGCCGAGGACTCCGTGCTCCTGCGGGAGGGACTGACCCGGCTGCTCACCGAGGCCGGGCACGAGGTGGCCGCCGCCGAGGGCGACGGCGAGAAGTTCCTGCGCGCGGTGGCCGCGAATACCCCGGACGCGGTTGTCGTCGACGTCCGGATGCCGCCCACCTTCACCGACGAGGGGCTGCGCGCGGCCCTGGTGGTCCGGGACCAGTGGCCCGACGTCGGCGTGCTCGTGCTGTCCCAGTGGGTGGAGGAGCGGTACGCCACCGAACTGATCTCCGGCCGCCCGCACGGGGTCGGCTACCTGCTCAAGGACCGGGTCGCAGACGTCGCGGAGTTCCTCGACGCGCTGCACCGGGTGGCTACGGGCGGCAGCGCGCTCGATCCCGAAGTCGTCGCGCAGTTGCTCGCCCGCAGCCGCCACCCGCTCGGCGAGCTCACCCCGCGCGAGCGCGAGGTGCTCGCGCTGATGGCCGAGGGCCGGTCCAACTCCGCCATCGCTGCCGCGCTCGTGGTCGGCGGCGGCGCGGTGGAAAAGCACATCAACAACATCTTCACCAAGCTCGGGCTGGCGCCCGGCGACCGCGACCACCGTCGCGTGCTCGCCGTCCTGCGCTATCTCGGCACGGGATGAACGGGGAAAATAGCCATGATCACCACGCCTGCTACCGGTGCCCCGCGGGCGAGCGGCGGTGCCCTGCGGATGACGCCGGGCCGCTGGGTCGCCCTGGCGGTCGGCGTGCCGATCGCCTTCGTACTCATCGGCTGGAGCGCCTTCAGCCTGGTCGCCGCCATCGGCCGGGCGAGCTTCCCGGTCAACACGTCCGTCCCCCTGCAGGACGGTCACCTGGTGGCCAGCACGGGCGGCGGTGACATCACGGTGCGTCAGGACCAGACGAGGGGTGGCGCGGCCCGGCTGACCGGCACCGTCCAGTACAGCCTCATCCGCCCCCGCCTGACGATAGGCGGGGACGGTCTCCACCTCGACTGCCGCCTCCCGACCGGTAACTGCGGGCTGAACGCGACCCTCGACGTGCCGCTGGATACTTCGGTCAACCTGAGCACCGAAGGCGGCAACATGCAGGTCAGCGGTATCCAGCGCGACGTCACCCTGAACAGCGCCGGCGGCGACGTCGCGATCTCCGGGCTGGAGTCCACCGCCAACGTGTCGACCGGCGGCGGCAACGTGAGCGCCAGCGACCTCGGCAGCACCGTGCAGTTCTCCACCGACGGCGGCGACGTCGACGGCAACGGCCTGTTCGCGCCGTACGTCACCACGTACTCCGGTGGCGGGAACGTCACCCTGGTGTTCACCCGGGCGCCGGCGAACCTGAAGATCATCAGTGACGGGGGAGACATCAACATCGTGCTCCCGCAGGGCAGCACCGGCTACGCCATTAACTACGTCACCGACGGTGGCGACTACAGCGCATCGGGGGTTCCGGTCAGCAAGTCCGGCCACCCGATCGATGTAGAAAGCGGCGGCGGCAACATCAGTATCGCGGAAAGCTAGCTGACGCGGAGCGAGTCGATGAGCGTGGTGGCGTGCTGAGTCCCGAGGTTGGCGGGCACCGAGACGTAGAACACGGCGGGAGCCTGGCTCGGGCCGCGGTCGACGACCACCACCGCGCCCAGTTCGGTGCTCCAGGTCAGGCCCTGGCTGGCGCCGTCCGGGTAGGTCATCAGAAACTTGACGATCCAGCCCTGGTGCCCGCTGACCGGCATGGCCGAGCTCTCCTGGATCGTGCGGGAGTGCGGCACCCCGGCGTAGTAGGCCGGGTCAAGCGCGCCGACCAGGCTCATCGCGGTCGGTTCGAGATCAGCGGGGCCCGCGTACGCGAACTGCTGCTGGAGCCGGCCTGAGCAGGCCAGGCCGTGCCAGTCGATGACGGACCCGCCCATGCTGACCGGCCCCGCCACGGTATTCTCGCCCGCACTCCAGTCGAACATCGACGAGTTCAGGTCGGACGGGCAGCCTTGCGCCCAGGGCGAGGCGAGCAGCCGGTAGGACAGGCCGGACGTGGTGTCGGTCACCTGCGGGTAGCTGCGTGGCGACGACACTGGGTGCCGCGTCCCGCCCGGTGCGGTCGCGTGGCTGACCGTCTGCGCCGAGGCGGACAGCGCGGCCGGCCGGGCCGCCGTCGGGACCCTGGAAATGTCCTTGACGAACACGGCGATAACCAGCAGCGCCACCGTCGTGACGCCGGTCAGCAGCCACAACATCCGCCGCTGACGCCGCTGGCGACGCCGACGCCTGCGGCGCCGGGCCAAGGCGTTGGTCTCACGGACCAACGTATCCCAGCCGGGCGAAGGCGTCCCCATCTTGCCAGGGTAAACGCCGCGTACCCGGCGAAAGAAGACCCTTCGCTACGCTCCTGCCCGAGCAGGGGCGGGCAAGGGGGCCGATTCTTCGGCGCGGACAGCGGCGCGGCTGAACGCCAGGGTCACGACGAAGCCGATGGCCAGCGCGACCAGCACGCCGAGGTTGGCGAAAGCCCAGGCGCCGGTCTTGCCCCCCAGGCCGAACGGGCCGAGCAGGTAGCCCTGCCAGGTCAGCCAGCTGGCCGAGCTGTTGGTGACCAGGCCCCAGCCGATCCCGGTGGACACGATGACCAGCAGCACGGGCAGCCACCTGACGTCGCCGTAGCGGCCGGCCGGGGTGAACAGCTCGGGCTCGGCGTAGTCCCGCCGCCGCAGCGCGATGTCGGCCAGCATGACCCCGCACCAGGCCGCGATCGGCACGCCGAGCGTGATCAGGAAGCCCTCGAACTGGCCCACGAAGTTATGCGCCACGAACACCACGTAGATGGTCCCCAGGGTCATCACGGTGCCGTCGATCAGGGCGGCGCGGTACCTGGGCACCCGCAGGCCGAGGGTGAGCAGCGCCAGCCCCGAGGAGTAGATGTCGAGCACCGAGCCGCCGATCAGCCCGAGCACCGCCACGATCGCGAACGGCACCAGGAACCAGGTGGGCAGCAGCGTGGCCAGTGCCCCGATGGGGTCGGCGCCGATCGCCGAGCTGAGGCTGCTGGACGAGCCGGCCAGCAGCAGGCCGAACACCACCAGGAAGATAGGGGCGATCGACGACGCGAACGTGGTCCACCAGACCACGCCCGAGCCGCTGGATCGCCTGGGCAGGTAACGCGAGTAGTCCGCGGCGCAATTCACCCAGCCGAGCCCGAAGCCGGTCATGACGAACACCAGCGCCCCGATGACGGCCTCGGCCGAACCGCTGTGGATGCCGGACACGGTGTGCCAGTGAATGTGGTCAGCGACCAGCGCGATGAACACCACTGTGGCCACCCCGGTCACGATGGTAATCACGGTCTGCAGCCGCATGATCAGGTCGAAGCCCATCACGCCGCCGAAGATGGTCAGCCCGACCACGAGGATCAGCGCGACGACCTTGGTGCCGTTGCCGCCGCCCCAGCCCAGCCGCGTGAACACGGTGGCCGTGGCCAGCGTAGCCAGGATGACCAGCACCGTCTCCCAGCCCACGGTCAGCACCCAGGAGATCGCCGCGGGAAGCTTGTTCCCGTTGACGCCGAACGCGGCCCGGCTGAGCACCATCGTCGGCGCCGATCCGCGCTTGCCAGCGACCGCGATGAACCCGCAGGCCAGGAACGACAGGACGATCCCGGCCACACCAACGATGAGCGCCTGCCAGAACGAGATGCCGAAGCCGAGCACGAACGCGCCGTAGCTGAGGCCGAGTACCGAGATGTTCGCGGCGAACCAGGGCCAGAACAGGTCACGCGGGTGGCCCTTGCGCTCGTTCTCGGCGATGACGTTGATGCCGTTCGCTTCGATCTGGAGCGGCCGCAGCTCCGCGGCGCTCGTAGCGTCAGTCATGGCAGTGCTCCCTTACTGGGCTCCCTCATTGGTCCATGATTGCTTTGCGCTGCGCCCCGTCGACGGGTATGTGGGCGCCGTTGATGAAGCTGGCCAGCGGCGAGGCGAGGAACGTCACCAGCGCCGCGACTTCTTCTGGCTCGCAGATGCGGCCGAACGGGATGGACTGCTCGGCTAGTTCGTGCGCGCGCTCCTGGGTCACGCCCTTATCCCGGGCAAAGGCCCGCTCCAGCGTGTCCCACCGATCGGTGTTCACCGGGCCCGGGTTGACGGTGTTGATCCGCACTCCGTACCGGCCGTACTGCTCGGCGACCGAGGAGGCGAAGTTGATGTCCGCGGCGTTGGCCACGCCGGCCGTCATCTCCCAGTAGCTGGGCTTAAGGCCGTCGTTGCCGACGACGAGCACGATGGCTCCCTCGCCGCGCTGGCGCATGTGACCGATGACCGCGCGTACTGACCGCACGTAGCCCATGAACTTCAGGTTGAGGCTCGACATCCACTGGTCTTCGGTCAGGTCTTCGAGCAGGCCCCCGGGTGAGCTGCCCGCGCAGGTGACCAGGATGTCGATCTGGCCGAAGCGCTCCAGGGTGGTATCGACGCAGCGCTGGACCTCCTCGGTCACGCTCATGTCCCCGGCCAGTGGCAGCACCGCGCGGCCGGTGTCGGCGGCGATCTTCTCCGCGGCGGCTTCCAGCGGGCCGGCGGTCCGGGCGGTGATGACCACGTCGCACCCCTCCCGGGCGAGGAACTCGGCCACGCAGCGGCCGATGCCCTGGCTGGCACCCGTGACGAAGGCGACCTTGCCGTCTAGCCGCAGATCCACCGCAACCCCTTCCGTCTCGCTACAGCGCCGGGCTCGGTTGGCGTGTTCCCAGATATCGCGGCCGCTGCCGCCGCACCGGTGAGCTGGATGGTATACCAAATATCAAGGGGGCGGAAGATCCGGACGTGCGGCAGAAAGATCAAAATTTGGGCCGAACGAGCGTGGGTCTCAGCCTCGGCATCCCCGGACGCCCGGTGCCGGTATCCGCGGCCTGATTGCTGTTGCCCGGACAGACCGGTGAAAGGTCATTATCGTGGCGGTACGGGTGCGGTCGCCGCGCCCGAGGGCCACCTGGCCACGTTGCCACGGCGCGCCCACCGGACAGCGAGCGGAGGTTCGTGAGCCAGGCGCTGGACCCGGATCCGCCCGTCTCCGGGCGGTCTGGCAAGATCGCCGGTTACCGGCTGGACAAGTATCTAGGTCAGGGCAGCATGGCGGCCGTCTACCTGGCCCAGGACAGACGGCTGCACCGCCCAGTGGCGCTCAAGGTGCTGGCGCCGGACCTGGCTCGCGACGCCGCCTTCCGGACCAGTGTGATCCGCGAGTCACGAGCGGCCGCCGCGGTGGACCATCAGCACATCATTCCCGTCTACGACGCTGACGAGGCGAACGGGACCGTGTATGTCGCCATGCGCTATGTCCGCGGCGGGGACGCGCGGTCGCTACTCAACCGGCGCGGGCCGCTGCCATTCGGCCACGTCTGGCACATCATGGCCCAGATAGCGTCGGCGCTGGATGCCGCGCACGCGCACGGCTTGGTCCATCGCGATGTCAGACCGGGCAACATCCTTCTCGATGCCAGTGACACGGCGGACGGAGGTATGTCCCAGCGGGTCGGCGACGGTGAGTTCGAACACGCGTACCTCTCCGATTTCGGGATGAGCAAAGGCTTGTCGCCCGGCCAGATCATCGCCACGGGCCAGTTCACGGGAACGCTCGACTACGCCGCGCCGGAGCACATCGAGGGAGACGCCCTCGACGGCCGGGCCGACCTCTACTCGCTGGCCTGCACCGCGTTCGAGCTGCTATCTGGCGCACCGCCTTTCGGGCCAGATCAGGGCCCCACCCTGATGTACGCGCAGCTTTACGCGCTACCTCCGAGCGCTACCGCCAGGCGCGCTGAATTGCCCGCGGCAGTGGACCTGGTGCTGGCCACCGCGCTCGCGAAGAACCCGGCCGACCGTTACCCGAGCTGCGGCCGGTTCGCCGGGGAACTGCGGGCGGCGCTGGGCCTCCAGCCCGGTGAGCCGGCCGACCCGCCGCAGTCGCGCTCGCCGGGCCGCACCGGACTAGCCAGGAAATCCGGGCTGGCCGCCGCCGAGCGCTCTATTGCTGCTGACAAGGGGCCTGCCGCTGGACCGGGTCCGCTGGATCCTGACGCGACGGACGAGCTGGCCGGCCCTGATCCTGAACTGTCCGCGCAGCGCCCCCGCGCCCGCAGGCCCATACTGGCCGCGACCGTGGCCGTGGTCGTCGTGGCGGTCGCGGCCGCCTCCGGCGTGGCCCTGTCGAAGCGACCGGCTCCAGACAGGCCGGCCATATCCTCTCCCGCCGCATCCTCACCGGCCGGCCGTTCGCGCTCGCCATCGCCGGCAGCGGCGCCATCGCCGCAGCCGTCCGTCCTGGCCTCCAGGCAGGCGGCCGCCTTGAGTACACTGCTGACGTCCAGCGCCGCCGCCCGAACGGCCCTGCATGAGGCGGTCAGCCAGGTCGGTGCGTGCACCAACTTGTCCGGTGCGGTCAGCCAGCTCCACGGCGTGGTGAATCAGCGGGCCAGCGAGTATGGCCGGGCCTCCGCCCTGGCGACCTCCGCCCTCCCAGACGGCACGAAAGTGAAGTCCGAGCTGATCACGGCGCTGAGCACCTCACTAAAGGCCGACCGGGAGTATCTGGCCTGGGCCCAGCAGCAGCTGGACCGCGGGTGCACGCCGTCCGATCAGTCCAGTGCCTATAACGCCGCGCTTAGCGCTAGTCAGCTGGCTGACGCCGCTAAGGCGGCGTTCGTGCAGGTGTGGAATCCGGTCGCCGCCCGGTACGGTGCCGGGCAGAATTCGCCCCGCGATATCTAGGGCAGCCTGGCCGCCGGACAGGAACGCGCCCGATCGGAACTAACGGCAAAGCGCTGCGGACGATCTTGCCGAGCTGGTTGCGGGGCAGCTCCGCCAGCTGGAACACCCGCTTGGGACACTTATACCCGGCCAGCAGCGTCCGGGCGTGCCCGATGAGCGCGGCCTCGTCGAACCGGTACCCGTCCGCCGGGACCACCCAGGCGGTCACCCGCTCGCCCCACCGCTCGTCGGGGACGCCCGCCACGGCCGCCTCTGCCACCGACGGATGGCTCTCGAGCGCGATCTCCACCTCGCGGGGATAGACGTTCAGGCCGCCGGTGATGATCATTTCCTTGGTCCGGCCGCGGATCACCAGGTGCCTGATGCCCGGGTCCACGGACCCGATGTCACCGGTACGGAACCAGCCGTCCGGCGTGAAGGCGGCCTCGGTCGCCGCCGGGTCGTTCCAGTAGCCCGCGAAGACCTGCGGCCCGCGGAGCTGGATCTCGCCGTCCTGGCCCGGGTCCGCCAGGCTCGCCGCGGCCCGGATCCGGGCCAGCACGCCGGGCAGCGGTACCCCGATGGTATCCCCGCGGGGATCGGCGACCGGGTTGGAGACATCCAGCCCGCTCTCCGTCGTGCCGTACCTGACCAGCGGCAGCCGCCCGAGCACGGTCGGCAGCCGCTCGGCCAGCGCCGGGCTCAGCGAAGCCGAACCACAGACGGCCAGCCGCAGGCCGCGCAGTCCACCGGCCAGCGCGGGCGGCGAATCCATCAGCGCCTGGTAGATGGTGGGCACGGCGAACAGCACGCTGGCCCGGGTATCACCGGCCACTCGCACCAGGTCGGCCGCCGCGAACCTGGACCGGATGTGCACGGTGCCGCCGGCGATCAGCGCGGTGTGCAACCCGCCCAGGCCGTGCTGGTGGTACAGCGGCAGCGCGTGCACCAGCACGTCATCGCCATGCCATCGCCAGGCCGCCATGGCGGCGCGGATCGAGACCGCCAGCTGGCGGTGGGTCAGCGGCACCCCCTTGGGCCTGCCGGTCGTGCCCGAGGTGTACGCGAGCAGCGCCGCATCGTGCGGCCGGGCTACGATCCCGGTCGTCGGCCTGGTCGGTCCGGGCAGCTCCCGGACGTCCACCGTCATCAGCGGCGCGGACCGGCGGTCCCCGGCTCCCAGCCCGGCCAGCCGCCGTGCGGGCTCAGGATCGGCGAAGGCCAGCACCGCGCCGGAGTCGGCGACCAGGTGCCCGAGCTCGGCGGCGGTGTAACCCGGGTTGGCCAGGACCACCACGGCCCCGGCCCGCAGCGCGCCTAGGTAGCAGCGGACGAATCCGGCGCTGGCGCCGGCGGCGAGCAGCACCCGGTCGCCGCGGTGCACCCGTCTGGCCAGCCATGCGGCCACCCGGCCGGCCGCGTCGTCAAGC